>NZ_RIBZ01000629.1:0-4933 GCF_003721215.1 Streptomyces botrytidirepellens | reverse complement strand
GGGCAGGCGCGGGCGACCAGGGCCCGGCCGGCCGGTCCGCTGGGGCCGCCCGCGCGCCAGGCGAACACCAGCCGCCCGCGCATCGCCGGCCGGGTGATCCGGACCGTCCGCAGCCGGTCCGCCCGCGCCTCGGCGAACGAACCGGGCAGGATCGCCGCGCCCAGCCCCCGTTCGGCGAGCTGGGCCAGCACCTCCGGATCGCTCGCCTCGAAGGCGATGTGCGGTGCGAACCCGGCGGCCGCGCACGCCTCGTCGAGCCGGGTGCGCAGCCCCGTACCGGGCGGCAGGCTGATCAGGGCCCGTCCGCGCAGGGTGTCCAGCGAGACGGAGGAGTGGACGGCCAGCTCGTGGTCGTGACCGACCGCCGCGACGATCGGCTGGTCGGTGAGCACCTGCATCTCGATCCCGGGCGGCGTCTGCCGGCCGACGCTGACGATCGCGGCGTCGAGCCGCCCCGTCCGCAACCCGTCCAGGAGCTGGTCCGAATTGGCCTCGGACAAGGTGATCTCCACCGCCGGATGGGCGTCGTGGAACTCCGCCAGCAGGTCCGGCAGGTCGGCGGTGTGCGAGGTCACCGTCCCCACGGCCACCTGCCCCCGGAGCAGCCCGGTCAGCTCGTCCACGGCCTGCCGCGCCCCCTCCACCGCGGCGAGCGCCGCCCGCGCGTACGGCAGGACGGCCTCGCCCGCCTCGGTCAGCCGCACCGAGCGGCCCGAGCGGTCCAGCAGCTCCTGGCCCAACTCCCGCTCCAGCCGCCGGATCTGGGCGCTCACCCCGGGCTGGGCCACATGCTCCCGCTCCGCGGCCCGGGTGAAGTTCCGCTCCTCGGCCACCGCCACGAAGTAGGCGAGTTGTCGCAGTTCCATAAGCGTTCATTCTAGCAACCAGACTCACCATCTCTTGGACTTCTGATCCCGGCGGCCGCAGAGTGGAGGCAGGACACAGGAAGAGCAGGACACGGCAGAGCAGGACACAGAAGGACACAGGAGGGCCCGACATGACAGGGACGACGCGCGAACGCGCCACCACCCCCGAGGACCTGACCCGGCTGTTCGTCGAGCGCGCCAACGCGGGCGACGCCGAGGGCATGGCCGAGCTGTACGCACCCGACGCGGTGCTCGCGTACCCGCCGGGATCCGCGACCGTCGGCCGGGAAGCCATCCGCGCCGTGTGCCAGGCCCTGCTGGACCACACGACGGAGCCCTTCCGGCAGGAGGAACCGCTGCCCACCGTCCGCTACGGCGACCTCGCCCTCACCTCGACCCCGTCCTCCGACAACACCGGCGGCCGGGTGCAGGTCGTGCGCCGGGAGCCGGACGGCACCTGGCTGCGCGTCATCGACCGCCCCGAGGTCCGCCCCGCGTCATGAGCGTTCTCATCGCCGGTGCGGGCATCGGCGGGCTGACCGCCGCGCTCAGCCTGCACGCCGCGGGCATCGAGGCCACCGTCGTCGAGAGCGCCCGGGAGGTCCGTCCGCTCGGCGTCGGCATCAACCTGCTGCCCCATGCCGTACGCGAGCTGACCGAACTCGGCCTCGGCGACGGCCTCGCCGACCTCGGCGTGGCCACCGCCGAGAACGTCTACGCCGACCGCCACGGCCGCCGGATCTTCAGCGAACCGCGCGGGATGGCACAGGGCTACCGCTGGCCGCAGTACTCGATCCACCGCGGGGAGCTGCAACTGCTGCTCCTCGCGGCGGTCCGGGAGCGGCTGGGCCCCGGCGCGGTCCGCACCGGAGCCCGCGTGACGGGCTTCGCGCACGGCCCCGAGGACGCGGACGGCGTCCGGGTGCGGGTGCTCGACCGCGCCACCGGCACGGTCGAGGAGCAGGACGCCGAGGCGCTCATCGGCGCCGACGGGCTGCACTCGGCGGTACGCGCCGAACTCCACCCGGACGACGGGCCGTTGCTGTGGTCGGGCATCCGGATGTGGCGCGGTACGGCCAGGGCCGCGCCGTTCCTCACCGGCCGCTCGGCGGCCATCGTGAGCGACGGGGACGCCGAGCTGATCGCGTACCCGATCGGCCGCGACCGCATCAACTGGGTGTGCCTGGTGCGGGTGGCGGAGCCGGGCCCCCTCACCGGGGACGCGGGCTGGAACCGCGCCGGGCGGGTGGCCGATGTGCTGCCGTACTACCGGGACTGGGCGCTCGGCTGGCTCGATGTGCCCGCCCTGCTGGCCGGCAGCGGGGAGATCCTGGAGTACCCGATGGTCGACCGGGACCCGCTGCCGTCGTGGGGGAGGGGTCGCGTCACCCTGCTCGGCGATGCCGCGCACCCGATGTACCCGGTGGGCGCCAACGGCGCGTCCCAGGCCGTCGTCGACGCCCGGGTCCTGGCGTACGAGCTGTCCGCGCCGGACGGGCTGCGGAGCGGACCGGCCCGCTACGAGGCCGCGCGACGCGACGCGACGGCGGCCGTCGTCCGGGCGAACCGGGCGATGCACCGGGACGGCGGGCGCGGACCGCGGGAGCTGGCCCGGATCACCGACACCTATCGGCGCGCCACCGGAAGCGAGGTGGAGACGCTGAACACCCGCCCGTCCCTGATCCGACGCTGAACACGGCGGTCCCGCCTCATGCGCGCAGATAGGCGAGCACCGCCAGGACCCGCCGGTGGTCGTCGGGGGCGTCGGGCGGCAGGTCGAGCTTCAGCAGGATGCCCGCGATGTGCTTGGCCACGGCCGCCTCGGTGACGACGAGACGGCGGGCGATCGCCGCGTTGGACCGGCCCTCCGCCATCAGGGCCAGCACCTCGCGCTCCCGCGGGGTCAGCCGGGCCAGCGGATCGCGACGGCGGGCGAGGAGCTGGCGCACGACCTCGGGGTCGACGACGGTGGCGCCCGCCGCGACCCGGGCGACGGCATCGGCGAACTCCTCGACGTCACCGATGCGTTCCTTGAGGAGATAGCCCATGCCCGCACCGGAGCGGCGGTCCTCCAGCAGCTCCTCGGCGAAGGTCTGCTCGACGTACTGGCTGAGCACGAGGACCGCCAGGCCCGGCTGCCCGGCCTGGAGTCGGCGGACCGCCCGCAGCCCCTCGTCCGTGAAGCCGGGCGGCATCCGCACATCGGCGATGACCAGGTCCGGCCGATGCTCCCGGGCGGCCGCCAGCAGTCCCGGGCCGTCGCCGACGGCGGCCCGGACCCGGTGACCGAAACGGCCCAGCAGATGGACCAGGCCCTCACGCAGCAGGACGGCGTCCTCGGCGATCACGATACGGAGGGGCTGTTGCACGGACGGCACGGGATCTCCGCTCTCAGGAGGGTGGGCCCGCCGGGTGGGCTGGACAGCAGCATTCTGCCGTCCGCGGCGGCGATACGGTCGGCGAGCCCGACGAGTCCCGTACCGGGGCCGGGAGTGGCGCCGCCGGCCCCGTCGTCCTCGATGTCGACGCGCAGCACACCGTCGTGGACCCGGGCGGCGATCCGGCCACGGCCGGCACCGCTGTGCTTGGCCATGTTGCTCAAGCCCTCGGCGGCCACGAAGTACGCGGTGGACTCCACGGCGGGCGGCAGCCGCCCCGGAACGTCGACGTCCAGGTCGACGGGGATGGGGGAGCGCCCCGCGATGTCCCGTACGGCGGCGGGCAGTCCGCGTTCGGTGAGGACCTGCGGATGGACCCCGCGGATCAGCTCCCGCAACTCGGCCAGCGCCTCCTTGGCCAGGTCGTGCGCTTCCCCGACCTCCTTCGCCGCTTCGCTGCCGGGCGGCAGGGCGAGCGTGGCCAGGCCCAGTTTCATGGTGAGTGCCACCAGCCGCACTTGAGCTCCGTCGTGCAGATCGCGCTCGATGCGGCGGCGTTCGGTCTCGAAGGCGTCGACCAGCCGGGCCCGGGAGCGCACCACCTCGCGCAGTTCGTGGTCCCCGGGAGCCAGCACGGCCCGGGCGACGGTGGCGCGCGCCGTGGCCCACGCGCCGATGGGCCAGGCGGCCACGGGCAGCAGCAGGGCACCCGCGACCGGGCCCGCGACCGTCTGCCAGGGCGCGGCGGTCGGCTGGAAGGGGGTGAGGAGCAGCGCACCGGGGATGCCCAGGGAGATCAGGACAACGGCGAGGTCGGCCCAACCCACGGCCAGGACGGAGACCGCGCCGTAGCCGACCGTCCGCCAGGTGTCCGGCGGGCGCGGCAGACCGGGTACGACGAGGGCGAGCCGGCGGTTTTCGAACGGGCCCGCGAGCGCGACCGCGAAGGCCACGATCAGAAGCCCGCAGACCACCCGGGCCACCAGCCCGATGGGTGCCGCGAGGAGCCCGCCCAGCCCGACGTAGACGACGGCCGCGAACAGCCCGCCGGACAGCAGATAGCCCACCGCCCGCCAGGGGCGGCCGGTGCGCAGCGGCCCGAGCGGGCCGCGGGTGAGGACCGTGGGAACGGTACGGGGGATCACGGGGTCCGACGGTAGCGGGGCCGCGGCCCGTCGGCGGTAGTGCCAGGTGGAGTATGCGTACTCGCCCTGGCGCCCATGTGCCGCGTCCCCGGGCCGGGTTGGCTGGATCCATGACCACGACACCCACCGTCCGGGCCACCGTCCCGGTCGAATTGCGCTCGGTGACCAGACGCCATGGCACCGGCGAACACGCCGTCACCGCCCTCGACGCGGTGACGATCGGCTTCGCGGCGGGCACCATGACCGCCGTCATGGGCCCCTCCGGCTCCGGCAAGTCCACCCTGCTGCACTGCGCGGCGGGCATCGAACGCCCCACGTCCGGGGAGGTGCTGATCGACGGCACGGAGCTGGGCGGGCTCGACGAGAACGCGCTGACGCTGCTGCGCCGGGACCGGGTCGGCTTCGTCTTCCAGTCCTTCAACCTCGTCTCGGCGCTGACCGCGGCGCAGAACGCCGAACTGCCGCTGCGTCTGGCCGGGCGCCGCCCCGCCGCGGACGAGGTGGCCGCGGCGCTGGCCCGGGTCGGCCTCGCGGACCGGGCCGG
>NZ_RIBZ01000625.1:0-4907 GCF_003721215.1 Streptomyces botrytidirepellens | reverse complement strand
GCTGGCCGCCGCCCGGCGACGGCGCGCCGCGCGCCTGTCGCCGTGCCCGCTGGCGCAGCACCCGGCGTTCCTCCTCGTCGGTGCCGCCCCACACGCCGTGGGTCACCCCGCTCTCCAGCGCGTAGGTGAGGCACTCGTGGATCACCGGGCAGCGGTGGCAGACCTCCTTGGCCAGGGCCTGCTGCGCCTGAGCCGCGGGTCCGGCCACCCCCACCGGGAAGAACAGCTCGGGGTCCTCGTCCACGCATGCCGCGCTCTGCCACCATTCCATGGCTGCCTGACCCTTCTGTGATGCGTCGTGGTGGGATCCCGCCGCCGCCCGCGCGGGTCTGACGCGTCCAGTGGGTGGAGATGGAAAAGGAGGCCGACCCCCGCGCACAAGGCTTGGCGGGCTTGTTAGGGGGCGGGTTTCCGGTGGGGGCGGCCGCAAACGGGATTGATCGCGCCAATACGGCGGCGCGTACGGGGCCTCGGCTACGGCGGCGCGTACGGGGGCCTCGGCGCTCAGTCCGGCGCCGGGCCGTATCCGCCGCCGCCCGGGGTGTGGACGACGAGGACGTCGTCCGTGCCGACGTCGGCCGCGTCGCAGCCCGCCAGCCGGTCCACCGAGCCGTCGGTGCGCTCGATCAGGTTGGCGCCCAGCGCGCCCGGCGCGCCGCCCGCCATGCCGTACGGGGCGACGCGGCGGTGGCCGGTGAGCAGGGCCACCGTCATCGGCTCCAGGAAGCGGATGCGGCGGGTGACGCCGTGGCCGCCGCGCCAGTGGCCGCGGCCGCCGCTGTCCCGGCGCACCTCGAAGCTCTCGACCCGGACCGGATAGCGCCACTCCAGCACTTCGGGGTCGGTGAGCCGGGAGTTGGTCATGTGGGTCTGGACGGCGTCGGCGCCGTCGAAGCCGTCGCCCGCGCCCGAGCCACTGGCCACCGTCTCGTAGTACTGGACGCGGTCGTTGCCGAAGGTGACGTTGTTCATCGTGCCGGAGCCCTCGGCCTGGACGCCGAGCGCCGCGTAGAGGGCGCCGGTGACGGCCTGGGACGTCTCGACGTTTCCGGCGACCGTGGCGGCCGGGTACATCGGGGCCAGCATCGAGCCCTCGGGGATGCGGACCTCCAGGGGCTTCAGACAGCCGCTGTTGAGCGGGATGTCCTCGGCGACCAGGGTGCGGAAGACGTACAGCACGGCCGCCATCACCACCGAACTGGGCGCGTTGGCGTTGCCCGGCGTCTGGGGCGACGTACCGGCGAAGTCCAGGACGGCGCCGCGGCCCGCGCGGTCGACGGTGACGGTGACGTGGATGACGGCCCCGCTGTCGGTCTCGTAGCGGTACGAGCCGTCGCGGAGGGCGCCGACGATGCGGCGTACGGACTCCTCGGCGTTGTCCTGGACGTGGCGCATGTAGGCGTGCACCACGTCCAGGCCGAACTGCCCGATCATCCGGCGCAGTTCCTGGATGCCCTTCTCGTTGGCGGCGATCTGGGCGCGCAGATCGGCGAGGTTGGCGTCCGGGGCGCGGGAGGGGTACGGCCCGGCGGTCAGCAGTTCGCGGGTCTCGCGCTCGCGCAGCGCGCCCGCCCGGACCAGCAGCCAGTTGTCGAAGAGGACGCCCTCCTCCTCGATGGTGCGGCTGAAGGCGGGCATGGAGCCGGGGGTGATGCCGCCGATCTCGGCGTGGTGGCCGCGGGAGGCGACCAGGAACAGCAGCCGTGTGCCCTCGTCTTCGAAGACCGGGGTGACGACCGTGACGTCCGGGAGGTGGGTGCCGCCGTGGTACGGGTCGTTGATGGCGTAGACGTCCCCGGGCCGCATCGCGTCCCCGTTGCGCCGCAGCACCTCCTTGATGGACTCGCCCATCGACCCCAGGTGCACCGGGATGTGGGGGGCGTTGGCGATGAGGTTGCCGTCGGCGTCGAACAGGGCGCACGAGAAGTCCAGCCGCTCCTTGATGTTGACGGAGTGGGCGGTGTTCTCCAGGCGCAGGCCCATCTGTTCGGCGATGGCCATGAAGAGGCTGTTGAAGACCTCCAGCATCACCGGGTCCACCTCGGTGCCGACGGCGGCCGTGCGCGGCCGGGGCCGGACCCGGGTGAGCAGCAGATGGCCGCGGTCGCCCAGGGCCGCCTGCCAGCCGGGGTCGACGACGGTGGTGGCGTCGTCCTCGGCGATGACCGCCGGGCCGGTGAGGGTGTCCCCGGGGCGCATCCCGGCGCGTTCGTACAGGCCGGTGCGCTGCCACCGCCGCTCCGTGAACATCTCCACGGTCGCCACCGGCGCCAGGGCGCCCTCCCTGGACGGCTGTTCCACGGCGTGGCCGCCCGCCGGGCCCGCCGCGCCGACCGCCTCCACCGACACCGCCTCCATGACGATCGGCTTGTCCATGGTGAACGCGTAGCGCGTGCGGTGCGCCCGTACGAAGTCGGCGGTCATCGCGGGGACGGCATCCAGCGGTACGGGGAGGGCCGCGTCGGTGCCCGCGTACCGCAGATGGACCCGGGCCGTGGTGCGCACGCTCTCCCCGGGGACGCCGTCGGCGAGCAGCTCGTCGCGCGTCTGGCCGGACAGCCGCGCGCACAGGTCGCGCACGTCCGGCAGCGACTCCTCGCTCAGCTCCGTCTCCACGGCCTGCTCGCGCATCGCGGTGGCGTCGGCGACCCCGATGCCGTACGCCGAGAGCACCCCGGCCAGCGGCGGCACGATCACCGTGCCGATACCGAGGGCGTCGGCGACCGCGCACGCGTGCTGGCCGCCCGCGCCGCCGAAGCTGGTGAGCGCGTAGCGGGTGACGTCGTGGCCGCGCTGCACGGAGATCTTCTTGACCGCGTTGGCCATGTTCAGCACCGCGATGTCCAGGAAGCCCGCCGCGACCTCCTCCGGGCCGCGCCGGTCGCCGGTCGCCTCCGCGATCTCCTCGGCGAGGCGGGCGAAGCGCTCCCGTACGGTGTCCGCGTCCAGCCGCCGGTCGGCGTGCGGGCCGAACACCGCCGGGAAGTGGGCGGGCTGGATCCGGCCCAGCATCACGTTGGCGTCGGTGACGGTCAGCGGGCCGCCGCGCCGGTAGCAGGCGGGGCCGGGGACGGCACCGGCCGAGTCCGGGCCCACCCGGTAGCGGCGCCCGTCGAAGTGGAGCACCGAGCCGCCGCCCGCCGCGACGGTGTGGATGTTCATCATGGGCGCGCGCATCCGCACCCCCGCGACCTCGGTGCCGAAGACCCGCTCGAACTCGCCCGCGTAGTGCGACACATCGGTCGACGTGCCGCCCATGTCGAATCCGATGACCTTGGCGTGGCCCGCCTCTTCCGAGGAGCGCACCATGCCCACCACGCCGCCCGCGGGCCCCGACAGCACCGCGTCCTTGCCGCGGAAGTGCGCGGCCTCCCGCAGCCCGCCGTTGGACTGCATGAACATCAGCCGGATGCCGCGCAGCTCGGCGGCCACGTCCTCGACGTAGCGGCGCAGGATCGGCGAGAGGTACGCGTCGACCACGGTGGTGTCCCCGCGCGACACCAGCTTCATCAGCGGGCTCACCTCGTGCGAACAGCTCACCTGCGCGAAGCCGAGGTCGCGGGCCGCCTCGCCCACCGCGCGCTCGTGCGCGGCATGCCGGTAGCCGTGGGTCAGGACGACCGCGGCGCTGCGGAAGCCGTCGCGGTGGGCGGCGCGCAGCGCCTCCGTGGCGGCGTCGAGGTCCAGGGGGCGTACGACGGCGCCGTGCGCGTCCACCCGCTCGGGCACCTCGATCACCCGGTCGTACAGCGCCTCCGGCAGCACGATCCGGCGGTCGAACAGCCGCGGCCGGTTCTGGTACGCGATGCGCAGCGCGTCCCGGAAACCGGCCGTGACGACGAGCACCGTGGGCTCGCCCTTGCGCTCCAGCAGGGCGTTGGTCGCGACGGTGGTGCCCATCTTGACGACGGCGATCCGGTCGGCCGGAACCGGCTCGTCCGGCCCGAGCCCCAGCGTCTGCCGGATCCCGGCGACGGCGGCGTCCATGGTGCGCTCGGGATGGTGGGACAGGAGCTTGCGGGTGACGAGGCGGCCGTCCGGGCGCTTCCCGACGACGTCCGTGAAGGTACCGCCACGGTCGATCCAGAATTCCCAGCGACCCTTCATCCCGCCATTGTCGCAGCGTGCGCGGATGCTTGGGCTTCCGGACGCGGCAACGAGGCGAGCGCGGCCAGCGCCGCCCGCCCTTCCTGCCCGTCGAGCAGATGTCCGGTCCCGCGCACCCGGTGGCGTACCTCCTGCGCCGCCAGCGCCAGGAGTCCGGGCAGCAGATCGGTGCAGCGGTCCACGACCCAGCGCGTGCCCCGGGTCGCCATCCACCAGGCGCTCGCGGCACGCGAGGGCGTCGGCCCGTCGAGCGCCGTGGACGGCGGCTCGCCCAGGGCGACGCCGCGGGCCGTGAGCGCGCTGTGGAACTCCCGCGCCAGCAGCCGGTGCCCCAGCTCGCTCGGATGCAGCCGGTCCACGCTCCACGCCGCGCGGTCCGTGACCCAGGTGTGCTCGGTCAGCTCCACGTGGACCGCGCCGTAGCGGCCGGACAGCGCGTGCACCACCGTGTTGACGGCCCGCATACGGCGCCCCAGCGGCCGCGCGAGCGCCTCCGGCAGCCCCAGCATCCGGCCCGGGTCGGGCAGGCACGCGGTGAGCACCACCGTCCCGTCGGCGCGCAGCGCGCCGATCGTCGCGTCCAGGGCCTCGGCGACCCGGCGGATGTCGAAGGTGTCGCGCAGGGTGTCGTTCATGCCGACCACGACGGACGCGAGATGCGGCCGGGCCCGGCGGGCGGCGGCCAGCTGCTCACCGGCCACGTCGGCGGCGAGCGCGCCGCTGCGGGAGACGTTGACGAAGTCCACGGCCTCCCCGTGCGGCCCCGCGGCCCCCGCCAGCAACGCCGCCCACCCCCGCCA
>NZ_RIBZ01000624.1:0-4847 GCF_003721215.1 Streptomyces botrytidirepellens | reverse complement strand
CGGAGGGCTCCGCCCCCCGGCCCCCCACTCCCCGGCGAAGCCGGACACCACCCAGCCCGCGCCGGTGGCGGGCACGGGCCAGCCCCCATCACCGCCGCACCCGGCTCCCGCCACGCCGCCGCACGCGGCGGTGGCGGGCACGCCCCGCCCCGTGCCGTTGTCTCCGCCGGGCGCGGACTACGCGGCCGCGGCGGGCCCGCACCACCTCGTGCCACCGTCGCCGCCGGGCGCGGATTACGCGGCTGCGGGCCCGCCGCATCCCGCGTCGGCCAACCCGGCTGCGGGCACCTCCTACGATGCGCGGCCGCATCAGGCGACGGCAGGCCCGCACCACCCCGTGCCGTTGTCGCCGCCGAGCGCGGGTGAGGCTGCGGCGTTGCACCCGGCGGTTGCGGTTTCGCGGTACGCCGCGTTGCCGCACGCGGCGAGCACCCTCCCGGAGGCGGGCACCCCTCACGCTGCGCCGCCGCATCTGGCGACGCCAAGCACGCACCCCCTCGTGTCACCGTCGCCGCCGGGCGCGGGTCAGGCCGAGGTGTCGCACCCGGCGGTGGCGGGTTCGCAGTACGCCGTGCCGCCGCACGTGGCGACGGCGAGCGCGGGTTACGTGGCCGTGGCGGATACGCACCCGGCGGCGGGCAGCGCTCACGCTGCGCCGCCGCACGCGGCGGTGGCAGACACGCACGACCCCGTGCCGCTGTCGCCTCCGGGCGCGGCTCAGGCCGCGGCGAGTGCGCGCTCGGCGGCGGGGCCGCAGTACCCCGTGCCGTTGTCTCCGACGCCGGACACGGCTCAGGCCGCACTGTCGTACCCGGCCGCGCCCGCCGCACCCTGGGCCGCCGAGTTCGACGCGCTGCTTCGGGAGACGGCCGATGCGGCGGCCGCGTTGGTGGCGGCGGGGCGGGCTCGGACGGTTGTGCCTCGTGCGCGTACCTACGACGTGCGCGTGTCCACCGAGGCCATGCCCTACCTCCGCGACCACTGCTTCTTCCCGCAGCGGTCCGGGTGGCCCGATGAGGGCGATCGGTGGCCCGTGGTTCCGGCGACCACGA
The DNA here is from genome assembly GCF_003721215.1 of Streptomyces botrytidirepellens. Lineage (NCBI taxonomy): Bacteria > Bacillati > Actinomycetota > Actinomycetes > Kitasatosporales > Streptomycetaceae > Streptomyces > Streptomyces botrytidirepellens. Next base: position 3,795 of record NZ_RIBZ01000624.1, on the reverse strand, counting down.
TCGTGCAGCACCTCATCGACGCGGCGGAGCACACGGCCGACGGCCCGCACGTGGCCGTGGCCGTGCACGGCGCGCGCTTCGATCAGTGGGTGACCGCGACGCCGCCCAGCACCGTTCAGGTCACCGTGACACCGTCGGCCACCGACCCCGGCCACTACACCGCCACCTTCGGCCGCAGCGCGCGTGGCACCGTCCAGCTCGCGCCCCGTTACCCGGATGCCGCCGAACGCCCCGCGCCCTGGCGTATCGACCCCGCCACCGAGCGGATACCCGAGCACACCGCGGCGCAGATCTACGACGAGCGCTGGATGTTCCACGGTCCGGCGTTCCAGGGCCTCACCCGGATCACCGCGATCGGTGAGATGCAGGTGCGCGGCACGATCACCACTCCGGCGGCGCCCGGTGCGCTCCTGGACAACGTCGGTCAGCTGCTCGGGTACTGGATCATGGCGACCCGCACCGAGCGCTCCGTCGTCTTCCCGGTCGGCATGCGCCTGATGCGCTTCTACGGTCCGCCTCCGCGGCCCGGCACCGCGGTGGAGTGTCTGGTCAGGATCGTCGCGCTGACCGATGCGGCGCTGGAGGCCGATGTTCAGCTGCTGATCGGCGGTGAGGTGTGGGCGGAGTTGCACGGCTGGCACGACCGCCGGTTCGACAACGATCCGCAGACCCGCCCGGTGGAGCGCTTCCCGCAGCGCAACACGTTGTCGCGCCCTCAGCCGGGCGGTTGGTCACTGGTGTACGAGCGCTGGCCGGACCTGGCCTCGCGCGATCTGATCATGCGCAATCACCTGGGCGGCGCCGAACGCGCCGAGTACGCGCGGCAGCCACCGCTCGGCCGCCGGCAGTGGCTGCTGGGCCGGATCGCGGCGAAGGACGCGGTACGGCGGTGGCTGTGGGAGCAGGGGGAGGGGCCGGTCTTCCCGGCCGAGATCCGGGTGTGCGAGGACGAGCACGGCCGCCCGTACGCGGTCGGCGTCCACGGCCGGACCCTGCCCCCGCTGGATCTGACGCTGGCGCACCGGGCCGAGGCCGGGGTCGCCCTGGTGGCGCCGCGCCACCCGAGCGAGCAACGCGGACCCGGCATCGGTATCGGGGAGGTCGCCGAGCGGGACGTGGCGTTCGCCCCGGCGGAGCGCGCGCTCCTCGCCACCGTCACCGCCGCGGGCGCCGCCTCCGCCACCTGGTGGGCCGCCGTGTTCCGCGCCGCCAAGGAGGCGGTGGCGAAGGCGGACGGCATCGGCCGGGACACCGCGGTGGTCGGCGCGGGGCACACGCACCTCACCGTCGAGGTGGCCACCGCCCCCGGACACCCGCCGCGCCGCTACCGGGTGCACTGCACGAGGACCGCCAACCCGTCCGGGTTGCCGGGCAGGGAGTACGCCGTGGCCTGGACGACCGGTCCGGGCCACCGGGATCAGGACGAGGAGACCGATCAGTGACCACCGTCGAACCCACCGTCGAACCCACAGCCCCGGCACCCGCAACCGCACCCGACGCGCCGGCCGTGCTCGCGGACGTCGCCGGAATGCTCCGGACCATGCTCGACGAGGACGGCCTCGACGACATCGAGGTCGCCATGGACACCCGCTTCACCGATGACCTGGAGCTGGAAAGTATCGACCTGGTGACCCTGGCGGGCACCCTCCAGGACCGCTACGGGCAGGAGGTCAACTTCGCCGAGTTCGTGGCCGATCTGGAGCTGGACGAGATCATCGGCCTCACCGTCGGGCAGCTCGTCGAGTACATCGTCCGGTGCCTCGGAGCGGCCGAGGTCAGAGCGGCCGAGGGGAGCTGACCATGGCGATGATCCACCTCGGTGGCCCGCCCGGCACCGGCGACGGACCGGACGGCCTCCGCCTGCACGTACAGCGGCTGTCCCCGCCGGACGGCCGCCCGCCCACCGCCACCGTCGTGCTCGTCCACGGTCTGCTCACCGACTCCCTGGCCAGCTGGTACTTCACCGTGGCCCCGGACCTCGCCGCCGCCGGGCTGGACGTGGTGATGTACGACCAGCGGGGGCACGGCCGCAGCGAGCGCCCCGGATCCGGCTACCGGCTGGAGACGTTCGTCAGCGATCTGGAACGGCTGCTGGACCAGCTGGAGATCACCACCCCCGTTCACCTCGTGGGCAACTGCTTCGGCGGCACGGTGGCCTACGGATACGCCCTGCGCCGCCCGGAACGGGTGGCCGGTCTCGCGACGATCGAGGCGAAACCCGCCACCCCGAGCTGGCTGACGGACATCAGCCAGATCATGCGGCGCATCGTGGTCGAACTCGTCGCACACGAGGCCGAGTCGCTGGCCTGGGTCACCGCCCACCGGGGCGCCCACACCGCGCGGCTGGCCAAGTCGGCGGCCCGGCTGGTGCGTACGACCACGATCGCCGAGGACGTGGCGGCGAGCCGGACGGTGAGCGAGGAGCGGGTCCGCGCCCTGCGCTGCCCGGCGCTGGCCGTGTACGGCGCCGACTCCGAACTCGCCGCCGAGGACGGCTGGCTCAGGGCGCTGCCGCCCGGCACCCGGACGGTCATGCTGCCGGGGGAGGGGCACTCGGTGCTGGCCGAGGCGCCCGCGCGGATACGCGCGCTGCTGCTGTCCTGGATCGGCGAACAGGGCACCGCCGTCCCGGTGGCGGCCGGGTTCGAGGGAGCTGATGCCTCGTGACCGCAGCGTCCCCCACGTCCTCGGGCCGCCGTTTCCTCTTCGTCGTGCCGCCGCTCGTCGGCCACGTCAACCCCACCGTCGGCGTGGCGGCCGAACTGACGGCCCGTGGCCACCAGGTGGCCTGGGCCGGGCTGCCGGAGGTCGTGCAGCGGCTGGTCGGCCACGGCGCCGCGGTCCACCGCTGCGCCGGGCCGGTGATCGGTGAGGGCGGGGCGGAGCGCCCGCCCGAGGTGCGCGGCCCGGGCGCGCTGAAGTTCCTGTGGGAGGACTTCCTGGTGCCGCTCGCCGAGGCCATGGCGCCCGATGTGGCGCGGGCCATCGCAGAGTTCCGCCCGGATGTGGTGGTGGCCGACCAGCAGACCGTGGCGGGCGCGCTGGTGGCCGAGCGGCTGGGCGTACGGTGGGCCACCTCCGCCACCACCTCGGCGGAGTTCACCGGCGCGCTGGACGGCATGCCGAAGATCGACGCGTGGCTGGACGGCCTGCTGGCCGGGTTGCGGGGCCGGATCGGCGATCCGCGCGGCACGGCCGACCCCCGGTTCTCGCCCGATCTGGTGCTGGCGTTCACCACCGAGGAACTGGCCGGGCGGCCCGTCCGGGCGGCCGACCACATCCGGTACGTGGGCCCGTCCATCGCCGGGCGCCCGGCCGAACCGGACTTCCCGTGGGAGTGGCTGGACCCCGCCCGCCCCACCGTCCTGATCACCCTCGGCACCGCGAACACCGATGCCGGGGAGCGTTTCCTCGCCGCCTCGCGGGAGGCCGTACGCGCCCGCGCCGACCGCTTCCAGACGGTCATCGTCGACCCGGCGGGCACCCTGGGACCACCGTCCGCCGACGCGGACAAGAACCTGCTGACGGTCCCGCGGATCCCCCAGCTGCGCCTGCTGGAGCGGGTGTCCGCGGTCGTGTGCCACGCGGGCCACAACACCGTGTGCGAGGCGCTGTGGCACGGCGTCCCGCTCGTGGTGGCCCCGATCCGGGACGACCAGCCCGTGGTGGCCGCCCAGGTGGTGGCCGCGGGCGCGGGCGTCCGGGTCAGGTTCGGCAGGGCGCGGGCGGCGGCGCTCGGCGAGGCCGTCGACGCGGTGCTGGACGAACCGGGCCACCGCGCCGCCGCCGAGCGCG
>NZ_RIBZ01000630.1:0-4844 GCF_003721215.1 Streptomyces botrytidirepellens | reverse complement strand
GGCCCCGGAACCGATGCTGTCGGTTCCGGGGCCGGGCCTTCTTCTGTCGTTACGCCTCTTACGCCTCTTACGCCTCTTACGCCCAGCAGCCGTTGACCGTGGCGGCCAGCCCGTCCATGGCGTCCGTGATCTCGGAGTTCTCGGCGGTGGAGTTGTTCTCCACGAAGGAGAACACCTTCCAGCGCCCGTCCTTGCCCTGGGTCACCCCGCTGAGCGCGATCGCGCCGGTCAGGGTGCCGGTCTTCGCCCGCACCTTGTTCACGGCGCACTTCGAGTTCGGGTCGTCGAAGCGGGCGTACTCCGGTCCGAGGGTGCTGCCCGCCTCACCGGCGACCGGGAGGCCCTCCAGGATCGGCCCGAGCGTGTACTGGTTGCGCGGCTCGGTGGCGTTGTCCAGGATGGCCGCGATGGTGGCGGCCGGTATCCGGGTGGCACGGGAGAGCCCGCTGCCGTCGTGCAGCACGACGTTGTCGAGCGGGATGCCGTACCGCTCGCCCAGCACCTGCCGGACGGCCGCCGTACCGCCTTCGAACGTGGCGGGCTGTCCCGCCTCGATGGCGGTCATCCGCAACAGCGTCTCGGCCATGGCGTTGTTGCTGGTCTTGAGCATCGTACGGACCATCTCGCGCACCGTGGGCGACACCTTCTGCGCCACCGGCACATCGCCGACGCCCGCCGTCCCGCGCGTCACCTCGCCGTCGACGGTGACGCCCCGGTCGGCGAGCTTGGTCGCGAAGACCTTCCCGGCGTCCAGGGCGGTGTCCGCGGAGAGCTTCCCGTCCACCGACAGGGCGCGGACGGGGGCGACCTGGTCGTCGTAGTAGTCGGTCCGCCAGCCCTCGGCCAGGGTGGGCTCCGGGAAGAGGCTGTCGTCGATGCGGACCTTCACGTTCGTCACGCCCGCGGCCTTGAGCCCGTCGACGGCCGTCCGCGCCATCTCGCCGAGTTCGTCGCTGCTCAGGGTGCGGTCGCCGCCGCCGACGAGGGTGAGGGTGCCGTTGCTGTACACGACCTTGGTGGTGAACCGGTGCTCGGGGCCCATCTCGTCGAGGGCGGCGGTGGCGGTGGCGAGCTTGGCGTTGGAGGCGGGCATCAGGGCGGTCGAGGCGTTGTGGCCCCAGATCACCTCGTCCGACGCGGAGTCCAGCACCACGCCGCTGACGCTGCTGCCGTCGTTGGTCAGGCTCGGGTTGTTGACGCGCTCGCCGAGCTTCGCGGCCATCGCACGGTCGGCATCGCTGAGCGTCCCCGCGGCGTCCGGAGAGCCGACCGTGGCGGCCGCGGCGGTCTTGTCTGCGGCGAACGACGGCCCGGCCAACATGGCCCCGGCCACCGGCGCGGTCGCGGCGAGCACGAGGGCGCGGCGGGCGGCCGTGCTCATCGCCTTGGGCTTGCGGTGCCGGTGCCGCCCGGGAGCGTGGGGGGTGGAGGGGGGTTCGGGATCGGTGCGAACGGCGTCCATATGAAGTTCCTGATGGCTCTGTGGGGGGAGCGACCGGGCGGGTCCCTGACCGGCTCCACGGTGCGCTCGTGCAGGCCACAGGCTAGATGGCGTCGGCTAACGTCCCGCTAACGCAAGCTTGCTGCACAGCGTTTCGCCCCGCCGCACGGTGTGGGGCGGGGCGAAGCGGGCTCGGTCAGCGGGTGCCGCGCAGCTTGCGCCACGGGGTGAGAGTGAAGATCGCACCGCCGAGCAGGATCGTCGTACCGGCGATCAGGCCGAGCGCCGTGAGGCCGCCGCGGTCGTCCGAGCCGGTCTCGGCGAGCCCGCCGCTGGTGCCGCTGCCCGAGGTGCCGGTGGATCCGGAGGCGCCGGTGCCGCCGGAGGCGGAGGTTCCGCCGCTGGCGCCGCCGGGCTGCTGCGTGGTGTCCAGCTCCAGCGAGGCGCCGGGGTCCTTGGCGGGGGTGCAGGTGGTGGTCGTGCCGAGCGCCTTGACCGTCAGCACGCCCGGCGTGAGCGTCGACTTGCCGCTCGCGCCCGGCTTGTAGGTGCCGGTCAGATCCGGAATCTCGATCGGGGCACCGGACTTGATGGGCTCCTTGTTGGTCGGGCCCTCCACGGCGACCGTGCCCTTGTCCGCGCCACCGACCTTGACCGCCATGGACGGCTTGACCGAGTCCGCGGGGATGTCGGCCGGGCTGTCCATCACGGACTTGCCGAACTTCACGGTCAGGGCGAAGCTGCCGCCGCTCTTGGTGGCGTCGATGCGGACCGGGGAGGTCGCGGTCTTGTCGCCGATGGGCGTCTTGCAGGCGTACTCGACCTGCACCTCCTTGCCGGTGAACGAGTCGTCGCCACCGTCGCCGCCACCGGAGGTGGTGCCGCTGGTGGTGCCGGAGGTGGTTCCGGATGTGGTGCCGGAGGTGGTTCCGCTCGTGGTGCCGGACGTCGTACCGGAGGTGGTGCCGGACGTGGTTCCCGAGGTGGTTCCGGACGTCGTCCCGCTGGTGGTGCCGCCCGAGGTGCTGCCCTCCGTCACCTTGATGGTGGCGGCTGCCTTCACGGCCTCCTTCGCCGCGCACTTGGTGTCGGTCTCCAGCGGCTTGCTGACGTTGATGTTGTACGCACCGGGCGTCAGCGTGACCTCGCCGGTCTTCGTCAGCTTCAGCTTGGCCTTCATGTCCGACAGCTTCATCGGGCTGTCCTTGGGGATCGCCGGATTCTCCCGCGGTCCCTCCATGGCCAGTTCACCGGTCTGCGCACCGCCCACCGTGAGCGTGCCGGTGGGCTTGACGGTGTTCTCCTCCAGGTCGAGGATCGGCGGGTTCTTGGAAGCGGCCTGGACCGTCTTCCACACCACCTCGACCTCGTCGCCGACCTTGGCCGTCGCCGGGGCCTGCACGTCCACGGTCGTGGTGCCCTGCACGGGGGGCAGTCCGGAGATGGGCGGCGGCAGGCATTCGGTCTCGTACGAGACCTCGGCGCCGTATGCGGTGCTCGCGCCGAGCAGCACGCCCGCACCGCCGAGCAGCAGTGCGACGGCGGCCGCACTCACTCTTCGTTGCGTCCTCACGTCGTTCCCTTCGGGTTCGGTCGGTTCTCCTCGGACGGTGCGGAAAGGTGGTGCGTCGGTGTCCCCGGCAGGGTGTCCGGGGTGAACCAGGGCAGTGCGGTGCCGCCCCCCGCCGCGGCGGCGGGGGCGGTGGCCGGGGTGGCCTTGGTGGCTGGCGGCGTGCGCGGCCGTACCTTGTCCACGACGGCCATGCCGATGCGGAAGACCGCCGCCGGGACGACGACGCACAGCAGGATCCAGAAGAGGGTGACGCCCCAGGGCCGCCCCACGCCCCACGGCTGTTCGACGAGCACCTTGCGCCCGTACTTGAGCGACACCTGATAGTCGCCATGCGCGCCCGCCGACAGCTCGACGGGCAGCTTGACCTGCGCCTTCTTCCCCGGCTCGAGGGTGCCCCGCCACTGCTGCTCCTCCCAGTCGGGGGCGAAGACGCCGTGCGAGGTGCCCACCTGGAAGACCGGATCGCGGGCGGCGGTCGAGCCGAGGTTGCCGACGGTGACGACGAGCCGTCGCTGCGGTGGCGCGCCGAACCAGGTCAGCAGCCCGCTGGAGCCGTCGAGGCGAGCGGAGAGCACGCTGAGCCGCTCACCGCCGGTGCGCTGCTCGGGCAGGGGCGCGACGGGATGCCCGGCGACCTTGAACGCCACGTCCGCGGCGGCGGTTTCGCCGGTGACCGTCGCGACATGGACGACGCACGGGCACGGCTTGGGCGGTTCGGCGACCGGCAGCTTGCGGTGGAACGTTCCGTCCGCTCCGGTGGTCACCGCCCTGCCCTCGGCGTTGGCGCAGGAGTTGGTGCCACCGATCATGTTCTGACCGCAGATGAGCAGGGTGAGCAGGGCGCGCGGCCGCCAGCCGGTGCCGCTCACGGTGATCGTGCCGCCGGTACCCGCCTGCTCCCGGGACACCGTCACGGCCGGGCCGTCGTCGGCCGCGGCGGCGGGGCCCGGGGGCGGTACGACGAGGGCGAGCGCGGTGAGCAGGGCGGCCAGCAGCCCGGCGTACCGACGGTGGTGCGTACGGGCGTTCATGTGCTCGCTCCTGACTCCGTGCCGCCCATCCGGCTCCGTTTGCGTCTGCGGAACAGCCACGTGCCGCCACCGCCCACCGCGCCCAGCGCCGCGGCCGCCGCGGCGGCGAGCAGCCACCCGGGGGCGGCGGTGTACGTGGCGGAGGCCGCCGCGTGCGCCCCGCCGCCCGCGGTGACGGTGAGTCTCACGTCCACCGTGTCGAGGGCGGGGGCGTCCGCCCAGCGCTCGGTGAGCCGCACCCGCTTACCCGGCGGCACCTGGACGGGGAGGGTGCGGGCGTCCCGGCGCAACACCGCGCCGAAGAGGCCGTCGGCGCGTACGGCGAGCCGTGGCGTCAGCGCGGTGTTGCCGCGGTTGACGACGGCGTAGCGGATGTCCGCCCCGCCGCCGCCCCCGGTCCGTACGACCCGTACGTCCTCGACGGAGAGCGCGGACAGCGTGGCCCCGCTGATCCGCAGATGCATCCGTACGCCGGTCCGGTGGCCGCCGCCGGTGACGACGAGCGCACCGGAGCGGTCGCCGGGCGCCGCGTCGGGCGGCACGGTGACGGTGAAGGGGACATCGGCGCGGGTGCGCGCCGGAACCGTCACCGTGCGGTCGGCGAACGCGAGCCACGTTCCTTGGGCGCCCTCGCTCCGGAGCCGGAGGGTGCGGGGGCGCTGGTCCTTGTTGGTGACCGAGAGCTTGTCCTGGAGCACGGTGCCGGGCCGCCCCTCCAGGTAGAAGTACGGCCGGTCGGCGGCGTCCGGTGCGCTGCCCGCGCCGGGTGCGGGCGCCGCCGACCAGCCGGGCCCGGCGG
>NZ_RIBZ01000622.1:0-4791 GCF_003721215.1 Streptomyces botrytidirepellens | reverse complement strand
GTTCAGACGGCCTGCGAGGGAAGGGAGTCGAGCGTGGCCTGGACGAGTGCGTTCAGTGCGGCACTGTCGGCGGTGGCTGCCGCCGAGCGGGTGCGGCGGCGAGCGCTTGGGTGATCTGGTCGCGGGTGTAGGTCGGCTCTGCGGGGAGCGCCGGAGTGGTGTGGCCGCACGGGTCGGAGACGCCAGCGGTGCGCACCAGGTTCTCCCAGAGCTCGCCGTTGGGCCAGTGCCCGATGCTGATGGTGCCGTTGGCGTACAGGTCGATGCCCACGTACAGAAGGTCGGGCCGGTCGTCGCGCTTGACGACGATGGTGCTGGCCTGGCTGATCTCTTCGTCGGGGGTTTCGGGTACGTCGATGGCGGCCAGGGTGTGGCGGGAGTCGTCGGTGATCAGGAACCGCATGAAGTTCTCCAGAGGTCGGGGTAGGTGGTGTGCGGGGTTGGTCGGCCGACGCTGGCTGCGGCTGGGGCTAGCCCGGCAATCTGCTCGGCGTTCCGCGGGGGCGTCGGCTGGGGATACACAGCCGGGCCCGCCGTCGCCGGGGTGATGGCGATGGCGGGCCTGGGGTGGCGGTGCCTGGTTAGCGGGAGGTGCGGGCCTTGGCCTGCTGGCGCTCGCGTCGGGCGGCGGCCTCGGCGTCCTGTTGGCGCTGAAGCTCACCGAACGAGGCGGTCATCCCCTTGCGGTGGCGGTTGACGGTCATTCCGACGCGGGGTGGGCCGTGTACGGCCAGGAGGTCGGAGGCTGCCTGCGAGGAGTACCCGGCGGCCTTGAGGTCGTCGAGGGTGAGGAACACGTCTGCGTCCCGGTCGCGGGTCGGGTCGATGAGCTTGTCTTCCTTGCCGCCCCGGGAGAAGACGTACTCGAAGTTGGCGGGCGGGTTCGGTTCGACCAGGCGGCGGAACCGGGATACTTCCTTGGTGTACGCGTAGAAGGTCAGCCCCTTGGGGGCGCCGCGCATGATCTCGAGCCACATCAGAGTGTAGGCATCATCGTAGAAATCTCCGGCGTCATGAATCCTAATATGTCCTGATTTGCCCTCTTGAGGGTCTGGCTGGTAGCGGGGGTGGCGTAGCTCGGCGGCCATCCGCTCCTTCCACAGGAGCGGGGTATCCAGCACCATACGCAAGTTGCGTTGGTGGCGGGCGCGAGCGGCAGGGAAACGGATGTATCCGGAGTCCGAGCCGAGGGCGTAGCAATGCTTGGCACAGACCCCAGCAGAGGGGCAGACGTTGACTGTGCGCACGGTGGTGGTGCCGTCCGGGGCTTCATCCTCGAGCGACACGACCCAGGCAGGCAAAGTCCAGTTGAAAATGCCCTGCTCCTTCATACGTTCGTTCTGCGAAAGCAGCCAGTCGGTGGCCATGGTGGGGCACTCCACGAGTCCAGGGATTTCGGATGGGGTGGCGTGCGGTGTAGGAGGCAGTCGGTGAAACAGCCCGGCCACGGGCCACGGTGCTGTCTCAATGCCATGCCAACGCCCGAGCCCGTCGCCGAGGCCGGACTGCGGGACCAAGGGCCCGGTGTCGGCGATGAGAAGCGATGGGTGGACTGCGCAACGAGCTGAACCGGTCCCCCGCCGAGATGGAAGGGACACGTCACACGGCGCGGTGGGGCTGGTCCAGCACCCACACACTCGCCTGCGGGACGGCAAGCCTCGCAACCCCCGATGGCCGCGGGACGCTGGTCGTTTCGGGCACGACTCAGGGCCCGCTTGCGGCCGGGTCAACGGCTCGGGGCTTGCTTGAGCCGGATGCGGTTAACGTCGCACGTCCGGTTCTGAGGGGGCCGGGGCACAGCAATGTGCTCCGGCTACCCGACCGGACCGTCATTGCTGTGGACTCCCGCAATACCTCCCGCACCTGCCCGTCCTGCGGGCACACCGCGAAGGAGAACCGCCTTACCCAAGCGACGTTCGCATGCACGGCGTGCGGGTTCGCAGCGAATGCGGACTACGTCGGCGCGACGAACGTCCTCAACAGGGCCGGGCTGGTCCTCTGCAACGTGGCCTAGCCACACCCGCAGGAAGCCCGCGCGTTTACGCATGGGTGGAGTCACGGCGGTTCCTTCCGAGGGGCGTTGTGTTGGGGTGGCCCGGACGGGTTGGTCGTCCGGTGACCGGACTGTGTGTCGTGGCGGTCGGTTAGGCGGGCATCTCCGCGTTACGGCGCCACTGGGCACCGTGGCCCCGGGCCCGCTGCGCCGGTGACGGGGCGGCGGTCGGCGGTCGCGAGGATGCGTGCGGTTTCGTCGGGGTCGGCCTCGGCGGCGGGATCGAACCAGTAGTAGTGGGCGATTCCTGCGGCCAGGGGGTAGACCTGCTCCCAGGGCGGGAGGCCGTCCTGGGCCTGGGGAACGGTGTCCGGCGGGTCGAGGAGGGTGTCGATCACTACCTGGAACGCTGCGGCCCGGAAGTCGCGTGCGTGTGCTCGGCGTTGACGCGGTGGCATGCCGGCCAGGTGGGGTGGGGCGGCGGAGTGGCGCTCCCAGCGTCCGTACAGGCGAGCCGCATCGGAGGCCCGGCCCTCGGCCTTGTCGAGTATGCGTGGGAGCGCGGACAGGAAGCGTGCGACATCCCGAGGCGTGCCGTGCACGGTCAGTGCGCGGGGGTCGTCGGGCCGCGCATGGGCCTGGACGCGGTAGAGGGGGGCGAAGCGGCGGGTGGCCCGGACTCGCGCGGTGCTCTTGGCGGTGTCGCCGGGAAAGTTGAGGCTTCCGTGTGCCCGGGACGGGTGCTGGATGACGAGCTGGGAGTGGGTGGCGTAACGCGCTCGACGGCGGGCTTTTCGTTGCGCTTCCGCGTCCTGGCGTACGGCCGCTCTGCGCTCGATCTCTTCGATGATGCTTCCGGCGCCCGTGCTCGCTGTCGGGCTGGCGGGGGATTGCGGTGCCCGTGGGTGGCGGCCGGGGTCGTAGATGTCGGCGAGTTTGGCGAGCTGGTCGCCGATGCCGCGCGCACCTGCGAGCGGGGCGCTCAGCTCCGGCCACACCATGCGGCTGGCTTCGACATACGCGCGCGGGCCGAGGACGGTGACGTCGGCGCCGAGGATGTTCAGGTCGGCGGCCTGCTGGCGGAGCCGCTCGCCGGACACCAAACCTTCGTCCTCCATGCGCATGTCGTAGGGGGCGATGAGGTCGTGCAGCTCAAGAAACCCGAAGAGGGACGAAAGGATCAGGACACGGCCGGTCCGTCCGCCGTGCGTGAGTGCGTCAGCGGCTCTGCGCAGGGCCAGGTGATAGCTCCCGGTATACCTTTCGCCCGCGGGTACGGGCTGTTCGGAACTGCTCTTGCGTCCCCCGCACGACGATGATCACGCGCGGGCGGACAGCGGACGTGCTCATGTCCGTTCAGCTCCAGGGGATGGGTGGCTTCTATGCGGAGCCGGTGGTCCCCGCTCCGTGTGGCGCATCGTGGAGCCGATCGCTGATAGCCGCGCAACTGCCCTGCTTTCCCCTTGGTCCGCGTGGTGGCCTGCGGAACTGCCGAAAGCCCGCCCCCGGCGGGGGCGGGCCAGCGGGCAGTGGCTAGTGGCGTACGTCGTCGCGTTCAACCGCGAGAGGCCGTGCGGTGCACGAAGGGCGTTGTCGCTCATCGTGTCGGGGACCATGGGTTATCCCGGGTGTTGCAGCGTCTGGGCGCTCGGAGACAGATTGCCTCCTTCGCCCCGTCCCGGAGCGCATGTCGTAGTCGTCGTGGGCGGGGGCCGTGATGATGACCGCTCCTTCGGAATCTGTCAGGAGCGCAGTACCTGACGTGACGTCCGGGGCCAGGGCGCGGCAGCTCTAATCGATCACGCGGCGGGCTTCGCGCTGCCAGGCAGCGGGCAGGCCTTCGAGGGCCCGTTCCCGGGCGGCAGAGCTCTCCGAGGCCCGTTGGGCGTTGTAATCGAGGCGGTACAGGACGGCGTCGGCTCCGGGGATGTCCTCGTCGGCGAGGTGCAGCAGGTCGGTGATTACGTCCTCAAGCGTGGCAAACGGGTGTTCGGCGCTGTAGCGGTCCCAGATGGCGCGGCCGCGTGCCGCGCGCTCCGCCGGGTTGTTGCTGCTGGGGTCTTGGGCGATGTCGTCCACTGGGGTGTTCCTCCGGTTCGTGGTCGGCCCGGCGTGTTCTCGCCGGGCAGTCGTGCAGGCGGGTTTTGTGGCGCCCCGCGCACGCCGGGCGTCGTGGACGCGCTCCCGGGCCCTGGTCTGCCGCGTGGGAGGGGCAGGCCGGGGCCGCTGGGTGAAGGCCGGGTGCAGGGGTGCCGTCCGGATCAGCCGATGAGGGTCGGCGCTCCGTCAGGAAACAGCGCCTGGTACTCCAGTCGCGCCCGATGCTCTTCGGTGATCTGGCTGTCGCTCGGCTCGACGCCGATCGCTGCCGCGGCCTCGCGGGCAACGGCGAACCGGCCTTGTAGGGCGAGCAGGGGAGTGTGGGGTGGCCATGTGGTCGAGGGCCATGCCTGAGCCCAGTCCTCGCCGTGCTCGGTAAGGGCTGTGGCGTAGGCGTTGAACTCTCGGAACAGCAGCTCTCCCAGGGTGTCGCGCTCAGTCTGGTCGGACATGGTCACTCCTCCGAGTGGGTGTCGGCCCTCGTGGGCGCCACGTGGCGCGGCGCCGTGGGCTGGGGCGGGGCGAGGTTGGACATGTGAGACCTCCAGCAAGTGCGGCATTCAGGGGCTCGGCGGGTCCGCTCTTGTGCGTCCAGCCGATGTCGCTTCAGGACACCGCGCGGGCGCCAGCCCGATGGCTTGGCATGGTGGCTGTGAAGGTGCCAAGCGGCGCAAGCGCTCGGCCCGCGCGTGGGCGCG
>NZ_RIBZ01000632.1:0-4791 GCF_003721215.1 Streptomyces botrytidirepellens | reverse complement strand
CGCGGCGGTGCGGACGCCCGCGGCGGCGCGGACGCCGCCGAGCGGCCACGCACCGGCGGCGTACCGCTCAACGTCGCCACCCGCCCCTACACCTACGAGGGCCCGTGCAGCCAGCACTTCCTCGTCGACTCCGAGCCCGAACACGTCGGCCCGCCCGCCGCCGAACAGGACGCCCCCCGCTGGGCGGCCGCGTACGGCGCGGTCTCCTCGGGGGAGCAGCGCGTCGCCCTCACCGTGCAGGGCACGGGCAAGGACACCGTCGTCCTGGAGGCGCTGCACCTGCGCGTCGTCTCGAAGGGCGCCCCGCTCGCCTGGAACGACTACTCGATGGGCGTCGGCTGCGGCGGCGGCGTCGGCACCAAGTCGTTCGACGCGGACCTCGACGACGGCAGCCCCACCGTCACCGTCAAGAACGGCCAGCGCGACTTCCCGTACAAGGTCAGCGAGTCCGACCCGGAGGTCTTCTACCTCACCGCCCGCACCAAGGCCCATGACGTCCGCTGGGACCTCGCCCTGACATGGTCCAGCGGCGACCGCCGCGGCACGGTGCACATCGACAACGACGGCACCCCGTTCCGCACCAGCGCCAACGCCGGGCGCCCCGGCTACGACTACCCGCTGGGCGGCCACGAGTGGATCGATCGACCGGAGTAACCACGGGGTGGACGGCGACCGCCTCACGGCAAGACATCCCTAGCCCCTCACATCGGGGGAGGGGTCGGCCGGTGCGCCCTTGAGCTCGTGGAAACCGGGGGCGCCCGTCACCACCAGGGTGGCGTCCCAGAGTCGTCCGGCCTCCTCGCCCCGGGGGACCCGGGACATCACCGGACCGAAGAAGGCGATCCGCGCGTCGGCGTCACCGCGCGGGTCCGGGACGGCGACGACCGGAGTGCCGACGTGGGGGCCGAGGGCGGCGATGCCCTCGGCGTGGGAAGCGCGCACCGCGTCGTCGTAGTCGCGGCACGTCGCCGCCTCGGCAAGTCCCGGAGGCAGCCCGGCGTCGGCCAGCGCCACCTCGGGATCGTTGATCCACTGCTGGGCGCCGCCGTCGCCCGGGTCGGCCCAGAGGGCGGCGTAGAACGCGCCCAGCGCTTCCTGACCGTGGTGCCGCAGGACGGCGGCGCAGATGCGGACGGGCATCCACAGATAGCCCTCGGGATCCCCTTCGGGATCGTCGTCCCGCCCCTCGTTGAGCACCGCCAGGCTCATGACGCGCCAGCGCACGTCCAGCGGCCGGACCGTGGCCGCCTCCACCACCCACCGCGAGGTGAGCCAGGTGTAGGGGCAGGCGGGGTCGAACCAGAAGTCCACGGTCACTGTTGTCGTCATGGCGCCCTCCTCGACACTCGCGTGATCGTAGGCCGATCCGGGGCGCGGAGAAACGATCCGATCACCCGCGTCGACGCGCTCGCGGCCCAACTCGGGTACGCCGCCCCGACCTCGTTCAGCACCGCGTTCCGGCGGACCATCGGCATGCCGCCCTCGGCCTACCGGCGAGCGCGTCGCACCGCGCCAACGTCGGGAGCGGCCCCGGCAGATGGGCGCCGGGCGAGGCTCTGAAATTGCCTCGCCGCCGCTCGCCCCGCCCGCTACGGTGGCGACCGCCCCGGCAGTTCCGACGCTGAGAGTAGGTTCGTCCATGGCATGCCGTATCAGTGAACTCGTGCTCCACTGCCACGACCCCGAGGTGCTGGCGCGGTTCTGGTGCGAGGTCCTGGACTACGTCGAGCTCGGTCGCGAAGAGGACGTCATCGAGCTCGGACCGCGCGAAGGGTTCGGCGGCCCGCAGCCGACGCTCGTCCTCATCCGCCACGACGCGCCGCAGAAGGGGCAGCTCAAGCTGCACATCGACGTCAACGCCACCGACCGCGATCAGGACGCCGAGCTCGAACGCCTCCTGGCCGCCGGGGCCGTACGCGCCGACATCGGCCAGACCGGCGAGGAGTCCTGGCACGTCCTCGCCGACCCCGAAGGCAATGAGTTCTGCCTGCTCAAGGGCCGCATCGCCCCAGTCTGACGGCTCTCGTCGCCGAGCCGCGCCGGGTACGACCGCGCGGCCCGGTCACGCGACCAGGCGCAGCCAGGCCGCCGCGAGTGCGGCGTGACCGGCGGGCGTCGGGTGGACGCCGTCCGCGGCCCAGTACTCGGGCCCGGTCGTCGCTGCGAGCTCGGCGAACATGCCGTCGGCGGCGAGCAGCTGCGCGCCGTACGTGCGGGCGAGCTGGCGCACGGCCTGGATCTTCGGGTCCAGGTCGGTGCGCCATTCCTGTCGCTCCTTCTCCCCGATGAGCGCGGCACCGGCCTCGATGACGCCGTGGATCGGCAGGAGGAACGGTTCGATGAGGATCAGCTTCGTACCCGCCTCGGCGAGGGGCGCGAGCAGACGGTCGTAACCCGCCTCGAACTCCTCCGCGGGGATCACGTACCCCTGCGGGTCCAGCGTGTGCCAGCCCATGTCGCAGACCCCGACGAGGATCGACACCACGTCCGGGCGCGCGTCGAGTACGTCGGTCTGCCAGCGGGCTTCGAGGTCTCTCACCTTGTGGCCCCCGATCCCGGTGTTCAGCCAGGTCACGGGCCGGTCCGGGTGCCGGAGTCCCCACTCGCCCGCGATGCGCAGCGGGTAGCCGAACCCGAGGCCGTCCTCGCTGTCCAGCCGTTGGCAGTCGGTGATCGAATCGCCGGTGAACATCACGGTGCTTCCCGGCCGGATGGTGATCGTCATGTGCCCTCCTTGAGTGCGGATAAGGCGAGCAAAGCAGAACCCCACCGACATCGGACCGACAGACCCCGACACACCACGGCTACGCCCCCCCGAAACCGATGCGCCCGGTGGGCCGTCTTGTGGGGTGGACTCGAACGGATGGGAAGCAATGGTGGAGCGGCCGGGCAGCGGTGTGGCGACGGCGATGCGCCGATGGGCGGGGCGCTGGGGCGCGGACGCCCAGGGGCGGTCGGCCTGGACGCGGGGGCGGGTCCTCGCCGGGCTGGCGGTGCTGACGGCCGGGCTGCTGGCCTTCCACCGGGCGGTGCCCAACTCCGTGGGGCGCCTGGGCAGTCTGCTGGAGGCCTTCCTGCCCTGGCTCGGTCTGGTGGTCGTCGTACTGCTGGGCCTGGCGCTGCTGCGCCGTTCGGCCACCGCGCTGCCGGCGCTGCTGCTGCCGGTGGCGGCCTGGACGTACCACTTCGGCGGGCTGTTCCTGCCCGGGGCGCCGACGGGCGCGGATGACCTGCTCGTGGTGCAGCACAACGTCAGCGACGAGAACGCCGACCCGGCGGGTACGGCCCGCGCCCTGGCCGGTGCCTCGCCCGATCTCGTCGCGCTGGAGGAGATGGTGCCCGCGGCGCTGCCGGTCTACGAGAAGACCCTCGCCCCGGACTACCCGTACCACGCGGTGCGGGGCACTGTCGGGCTCTGGTCGAAGCATTCACTCACCGGGGCCCGGCTGTTGGACATCAAGCCCCGGGGGATCACGGAGTCCTGGAGCCGTGGGCTGCGGGCCGTCGTCCGGACGCCGCGGGGCGAGGTCGCGGCGTACGTCGCGCACCTGCCCTCGGTCCGCGTCGGCGCGAGCGGCCTCGCCTCGTCCTGGCGTGACGCGAGCGCCGGACTGCTGGGCAAGGCCATCGCCGCCGACAAGCGGAAACCGGTGATCCTGATGGGCGACCTCAACGGCACGGTCGACGACCGCGGGCTGGACCCGCTGACCTCCCGGATGAACGTGGCGGAGCGGGGCTTCGCCCTCAGCTTCCCCGCCGGGTTCCCGATGGCCCGGATCGACCAGGTCATGGCCCGCTCGGCGGCCGTCGCCCACATCCGCACCCTGCCCGCCACCGGCAGCGACCATCTGCCGGTCGCCGCGCGGGTCCGCTGGCACGCGGCCCGCTCCTAGGCTGGTGCCGTGACCGATTCCCAGGCACTACGAACCCTGCTGCCCGCGGACCGTGACGGCTGGGAGCCCGTGACCGCCGGTGAGTCCGGGGCCGCCGTCTTCCGCTCCGCGGACGGTTCGCGGTACGGGAAGTGCGTGCCCGCGCCCCGGGTGGCCGCGCTGGAGGCGGAGCGGGACCGGGTGAAGTGGCTGCACGCGCAGGGCGTTCCCGGCGCGCGGGTGCTCGACTGGCGCGTCACCGCCGCGGGCGGCTGCCTGGTGACCAGCGCCGTGGCGGGTGTCCCCGCGGATCGTGTCCCGGCTGCCACGCTCCGGGCGGCGTGGGATCCGATCGCCGATGCGGTGCGACGGCTGCACGATCTGCCGCCCCGGGCGTGCCCCTTCAGCCGCGACCTGTCACAGATGTTCGCCACCGCGCGCGAGGTCGTGGCGCGGGGCGCGGTCAACCCGGAGTTCCTCCCCGTCGACCAGCAGCACACCCCTCCCGACGAACTGCTCGCCCGCCTCGCCCCGCAGATCGAGCGCCGTCTCGCGCAGGAAGCCGCCGAGGCGGTCGTCTGCCACGGGGACCTGTGCCTGCCCAATATCGTCCTCGACCCGACGACCCTGACCGTCGCGGGCTTCATCGACCTCGGCCGCCTCGGCCGCGCCGACCCCTACGCCGACCTCGCCCTCCTGCTGGCCACGGCCCGGGAGACCTGGCCCGACGAACGGCAGGCGAGCGCGGCGGAGGACCGGTTCGCCGACCGCTACGGCATCGCCCTCGACCGCGACCGCGAGCGGTTCTACCTTCACCTCGACCCGCTCACCTGGGGCTAGGTGTGCTGTCCCGGCACGTTGGTGACGGGCGACGCGCTGTGAGTGGTGCTTGAACGAGGCGAGGGCCTCTGGTTTCGGT
>NZ_RIBZ01000623.1:0-4759 GCF_003721215.1 Streptomyces botrytidirepellens | reverse complement strand
GGGGGCGCCCCTGTGCTGCGGGCGGCCGCGCTGGTCGGGGCGCTGGTCGCCGCCCCGGCCGCGGTCCCGCGCCCAGCGGGCGAGCTGGCTGACGCGCTGGACGACGAACTGGGTGTCGAGGATGCCCAGCAGCCCGGCGAGATGGACGGCCGACTCGTGCTGGATGGAGCTGTTCTTGATGCCCGCGACGACGGGCGCGGCCTCGTCCAGGGCGGCGGCGCGGCCCACCGCCGTGTCGAGGTTGTGGCGGGCGACGATCTGCCGGATGGCGAACTCGAAGAGCTGGGTGCGGCTCTCGACCAGCGCCTTGACCGCGTCGTCGCCGTGCGCGAGCCGCAGCTCGCAGGGGTCCATACCGCCCGGGGTGATCGCGATGTAGGTCTCGGCGGCGAACTTCTGGTCGTCCTCGAAGGCGCGCAAGGCGGCCTTCTGGCCCGCCGCGTCGCCGTCGAAGGTGAAGACGACCTCGGCGCCGGAGTTGTCCATCAGCAGCCGCCGGAGGATCTTGATGTGGTCGCCGCCGAAGGAGGTGCCGCAGGTGGCGATGGCGGTCGTCTCACCGGCCAGATGGCAGGCCATGACGTCCGTGTACCCCTCGACGACCACGGCGCGGCTGGTCTTGGCGATGTCCTTCTTGGCGAGGTCGATCCCGTACAGGACGTGGGACTTCTTGTAGAGCGGGGTCTCGGGGGTGTTCAGGTACTTGGGGCCGTTGTCGTCGTCGCGCAGCTTGCGGGCGCCGAAGCCGACGACCTCGCCGGTGATGTCGCGGATGGGCCACATCAGGCGGCCGCGGAAGCGGTCGATGGGGCCGCGGCGGCCGTCCTGCGCGAGTCCGGAGAGGATCAGCTCGCGGTCGGTGAAGCCGCGGCCGCGCAGGAAGCGGACGAGGTGGTCCCAGCCGGCCGGGCTGTACCCGACGCCGAAGTGCTGGGCGGCGGCCTGGTCGAAGCCGCGCTCGGCGAGGAATTTACGGCCGATCTCCGCCTCGGGGCCGTCCAGCTGCTCGACGTAGAACTGCGCGGCCGCCCGGTGCGCCTCGACCAGCCGGGTGCGCTCGCCCTGCTGGCGGCCGGGGGTGGCGCTGCCCTGCTCGTACCGCAGGGTGATCCCGGCCTGGGAGGCGAGCCGCTCGATCGTCTCGGAGAAGGAGAGGTGGTCGATCTTCATGACGAAGTCGACGGTGTCGCCGCCCTCCTGGCAGCCGAAGCAGTAATAGAGCCCCTTGCTGGGGCTGATCTGGAAGGACGGTGACTTCTCGTCGTGGAAGGGGCAGAGCCCCTTGAGATTGCCACCGCCCGCGTTCCGCAGCTGGAGGTATTCGGATACGACGGCGTCGATCGGGACCGCGTCCCGCACCGCCCTTACGTCGTCATCGTTGATCCGGCCTGCCACGCGTGAATTCTACGGCCGGGGTCCGACACCGATGTCCGGCACCGGTCGGGCCCCGGCCCCTTGGCGCTACGGCAGCAGGGAGGTGAGCGGGACGGACGGGTCGGCGAGGGCGCCCGGGTCGGGCTGGGCGCCGCTGCGGATGAGCTGCTGGATGGGCCCGGTGACGTCCCACACGTTCACGTTCATGCCCGCCAGCAGCCGGGCGTCGCTCAGCCAGAAGGCGATGAACTGCCGCTTGCCGACGTCGCCGCGGATCAGTACCTGGTCGTACGAGCCGGGCGGCGCGTAGCCGGAGTACTCCAGCCCGACGTCGTACTGGTCGGAGAAGAAGTACGGCACCCGGTCGTAGGAGACGTCCTGGCCGAGCATGGCGCGGGCGGCGGCCGGGCCGCCGTTCAGCGCGTTCGCCCAGTGCTCGACGCGCAGCCGGGCGCCGGGCGGGAGGGCGCCGCGCGCCGGGGTGCCGTCAAGGAAGGCGAGCGGGGCGGAGGCGGCGTCGCCGGTCGCGAAGATGTCCGGGTCGCTGGTGCGCAGCGCCGCGTCGACGGCGATGCCGCCGCCCGACGCCCGGTCCACCACCTCCAGCCCGGCGGCCTCGGCGAGGGCGGTGCGCGGGGCGGCACCGATGGCGGCGAGCACGCTGTGGCAGGGGTGTTCCTCGCCGTCGTCGGTGAGGGCGGCGAGCACCACGCCGTCCTGGCCGGTGATCGCGCTGAGCCTGGCGCCGAAGTGGAAGCGGACGCCGTGCTCGCTGTGCAGGTCGGCGAAGAGGGCGCCCAGTTCGGGGCCGAGGACGGAGTGGAGCGGGGTCGGCTCGGGTTCGACGATGGTCACCTCGGCGCCGTAGCCGCGGGCGGCGGCCGCGACCTCCAGGCCGATCCAGCCCGCGCCCGCGATGACCAGCTGTCCGTTGTCGCGGCCGAGGCTGGTGAGGACGCCCTTGAGCCGCTCGGCGTGGGCGAGGCGGCGCAGGTGGTGGACGCCGACCAGGCCGGTGCCCGGGATGTCGAGGCGGCGCGGCTCGGCGCCGGTGGCCAGCAGCAGCCGGTCGTAGTGGATCCGGGTGCCGTCGCCGAGGGTGACGGCCTTGGCGTCGCGGTCCAGGTGGGTGGCGGGCTGGCCGAGGTGGAGCTCGATGTCGGCCTGCGCGTACCAGGCGGGTTCGTGGACGAAGACGCTGTCGCGCTCCTGGCTGCCGGTGAGGAAGCCCTTGGACAGCGGCGGACGCTCATAGGGGTGGTCGCGCTCGTCACAGATCAGGATCACCCGGCCGGTGAAGCCCTCCGACCGAAGGGTTTCCGCGGCTTTCGCCCCGGCCAGACCCCCTCCGACGATGACGAACGTCTGGTGTGCGTCGACCACTTGTTTTCCTCCTCGCTGCCGGGCGGTGCCTCTGCGTTTGCTTTTACCCCGGTCGCGTCGACCAGTCGCATCAGCCGGAGCTTTGGCCATGGGGAGCCTCGTGGGAGCCTCCCGCACCAAGCGGGACGGGGGAAGGGGGCCGTGCGGAGTGGCGGGAACGGGCAGGGTGGGGCGCGAGAGCGAAGCGGTGGCGGTCGCACGCGGTCGCGGGTGGCCACATACGGTCAGGCGCGGTCATACGTGGCGCACCGAACGCGGGGCCGTGAGGCGGGCGTGGAGGGATCGGGCCGAGGCGTCCGTCAAGGCCGCGATCTGGTCCACGATCGCGCGCAGCCGCCCCGCCTCGTCGCCCGCCGCGTCGGCCGCGTCGAACAGGGCGCGGAACTGCGGGTCGAGCCCGTCGGGGGCGCGGGCGATCAGCGCCTCGCCCAGCTCGGCGATCACGACGCGCTGATCGGCGCGGACC
Source organism: Streptomyces botrytidirepellens (assembly GCF_003721215.1). Taxonomy (NCBI): domain Bacteria; kingdom Bacillati; phylum Actinomycetota; class Actinomycetes; order Kitasatosporales; family Streptomycetaceae; genus Streptomyces; species Streptomyces botrytidirepellens. The sequence continues at coordinate 1,536 of NZ_RIBZ01000623.1, read as the reverse complement.
AGCTCCTGGTCGGCGCGCTGGATGACGTAACGGTCGGCGACCGCCTTGAGCACCGCGCACTCCAGCCGGGCCGGGCGCGGCACCACCAGCTCGGCGCGGTAGCGGGTGAACCGGCCCGTGCCGTACGCCGTCCGGGTGGCGGACTCGGCGGCGAGGCAGAACCGGCCGATCAGCTGGCTCGTGGCGTCCTTGAGGCGGGCTTGGGCGACGGACGTGCCGTCGTAGCCGTGCGGCCACCACTCCTGGTCGAGCAGCCGGTCCAGCGCCTCGGCCAGCTCCTCCGCCTCGGCGCCCGGCGCGTAACGGGCGGCGGCGACGGCGAACACCTCGCGCCGCTCGGGCTCGGCAAGCAGGCTGTTCGGGTCGAGATGGCCCGCGTGCAGGCCGTCCTCGACGTCGTGCACCGAATACGCCACGTCGTCCGCCCAGTCCATGACCTGGGCCTCGAACGGGGTCCGCCGGTCCGGCGCGCCGCGCCGGAACCAGGCGAAGACCGGCAGGTCGTCCTCGTACACCCCGAACTTCGGCGAATCCGGGTCGCGCGGGTGACCGCCGCGCGGCCAGGGGTATTTGGTGGCCGCGTCCAGGGCCGCCCGGGTGAGGTTGAGGCCGACGCTGACCGGTTCGCCGGTCTCCTCGTCGGGCACGAACCGCTTCGGTTCGAGCCGGGCCAGCAGCCGCAGCGACTGGGCGTTCCCCTCGAAGCCGCCGCAGTCGCGGGCCACCTCGTTGAGGGCCTGTTCGCCGTTGTGACCGAAGGGCGGGTGGCCGAGGTCATGGGCGAGGCAGGCCATCTCCACCAGATCCGGATCGCAGCCGAGGGCGGCCCCCAGCTCCCGGCCCACCTGGGCGCATTCGAGGGAGTGGGTCAGGCGCGTACGGGGCGTGGCGTCCCAGGCCGGGGTGCGGGCGGTGCCGCCGAGGTCCGCGTCGGTGGCCGGGGCGGCGGGCACGACCTGCGTCTTCCCGGCCAGCCGGCGCAGCGCGGCCGAGTGCAGCACCCGGGCCCTGTCCCGCTGGAACGCCGTCCGGCCGGGCCGCTTGTCCGGCTCCTGGACCCAGCGCTCCAGGTCCGCCGCGTCATAGCCGGGGGTCGTCGGTGGTGCGGTGGTGTGGTGCGTGGTGCGGTCCGGGGTGTGACCCGTCGTACGACCTGCTCTGCGGCTCATACACCGACGGTAACCGCCCGGTACGACAGCGGAGCACAGGCGAGGGCCTGTTCGTAGCGGTGGAGCACCAGCCGGGCGACGGCCGGGTGGGCGCCGAGCGGAGCCGCCGCGACGCCGGGGGCGGCGTCCGCGCACTGGGTGGCGAAGCGGCCGGGGGCGGTGAAGTACGAGGCCACGGCGATGTCGCGGTGGTGCGGGGCGAGGGCGCGTACGGCATCGGCCACAGTGGGGCCGGCGGCGGAGGCGTACGCCGGGACGACCGGTACGCCGCCCAGCCGGGCGCCGAGCAGGGTGGCGGTGGCGGCGGCGTCGACGGCCGCGTCGGGGTCGCGGGAACCGGCGGCGGCCAGGACGACGGCCCCGGGGC
>NZ_RIBZ01000621.1:0-4728 GCF_003721215.1 Streptomyces botrytidirepellens | reverse complement strand
GTCGACCCGCTGGATATCGGTTGAGAGGCTTCTTAACCGTTGCGGGGGCCCGGGAAGACGCCCGGGCGGGCTTCGGGGAGGGACGGGGTGGACTGCGGGGGGAGGGAGCGGGCCGCCGGTACGGACGGGACCGGCGGCACGGCGGCGGGCTCGGGGCCGTGCCCCGCCGGGGCCTCGCCGCCCTCCGCGGTGCTCGTCGCCGAGGCGCGGCGCGAGCCGTAACGGCGGTGCACCGCCTGCTTGGTGACGCCGAGCGCGGAGCCCACCGCGTCCCAGGAGAAGCCGAGCGAGCGGTCGAAGTCGACCGCGGCGGTGACCAGGGTTTCGACGCTGTCCCGCAGCTCCTGGGCGAGCCGCACGGTGGGTGCCGGGGCGCGGCCGTAGACGACGAAGCCCGCGGACGGTCCGGTGCGCCGCGGCCGGTAGACGTTGCCGAGCTGGGCGGTGAGGGTGCGCAGCGCGTCCACCTGTCGGCGGACCCGCTCGATGTCCCGGACCAGGAGGTGCAGGCTGGCCCGTGCCTGGGCGTCGTGAGTTGCGTGGTCGGCCATGAACAAGCCTCTCGAACCGGCGTGAAGGGGGCGGGCGGGAAGGGTGCCGGGCCGCGGGGTGCGGCCCGGCGCGGTCAATCTCTCTTGACCAACGCGGCACCCGCCCGTCGGTCACGGTCCGGGGCGTGCGGGAGTCGGCCCGTACGCCCCCTGGTGTGTCGGACCATAGACTGAGGTCGCGTTTTTGCCGTTCTCCGCCGTTCTCCGCCCTGTATGAGAGGTCGTTCGCCACCCATGAGGCTCGTCTTCGCCGGTACCCCCGAGGTCGCCCTGCCCGCGCTGGACGCACTGATCGCGTCCGACCGGCATGAGGTGGTGGCCGTCGTGACCCGTCCCGACGCGCCCGCCGGGCGCGGCCGTCGGCTGGTGGCCAGCCCGGTCGCGGAGCGGGCCGAGGAGGCGGGCATCGAGGTGCTGAAGCCGGGCAAGCCGCGGGACGCGGACTTCCTGGCCCGGCTCGCCGAGATCGCCCCGGACTGCTGCCCGGTGGTGGCGTACGGCGCGCTGCTGCCCAAGGCGGCGCTGGAGGTCCCGGCGCACGGCTGGGTCAATCTGCACTTCTCGCTGCTGCCCGCGTGGCGCGGTGCGGCGCCGGTGCAGCACGCGGTGCTCGCGGGCGACGAGGTGACCGGGGCGTCGACGTTCCAGATCGAGGAGGGGCTGGACTCCGGGCCGGTGTACGGGGTGGTGACCGAGGACGTACGGCCCACCGACACCAGCGGCGATCTGCTGACCCGGCTGGCCATCGCCGGGGCCGGGCTGCTCGCGGCGACGATGGACGGCATCGAGGACGGTTCGCTGCGGGCAGTGCCGCAGTCCGCGGAGGGCGTCTCGCTCGCCCCGAAGATCAACGTCGAGGACGCGGAGATCGACTGGTCGGCGCCCGCGCTGCGGGTCGACCGGCTGGTGCGGGCGTGCGCCCCGGCGCCGGGCGCGTGGACGACGTTCCGCGGGGAGCGGCTGAAGGTGGTCTCGGCGGCGCCGGTGGCGGACCGCACGGATCTGTCCCCCGGTGTGCTCGCCGCGACCAAGAAGGCGGTGTACGCGGGCACGGGCAGCCATGCCGTGGAGCTGACCCGGGTCCGGCCGCAGGGCAAGAAGCCGATGCCCGCGGCGGACTGGGCCCGTGGCGTGCGGATCGCCGAGGGCGAGCGGCTCGGCGGCTGATGGGCGGCCGAAGGGGGCGGATGCGGCGCGCCGGGGAGCTGGAGCGTTGACCTCAACCTTGGTTCAAGTTCTACCGTCCTTGATACGTGCCGCCGGTCCGGACCCACCGGCGTAATCACCGTGGCGGCACCCCGAACCCTTCGGAGGTGCGCGATGAGCATGGAAGTCACCGCGTGGCATTCCCTGTACCAGGCCACCCACGCCAACGACGACCGGCGGCCCTTCTCCCGCGCGACCCTGCGCCGCATCGGGGCCTTCGCCCGCCCGCACCGCCGCCCGCTGCTGCTGTTCGTCCTGCTGAGCACGGTGGTGGCGGTGACCGCGGTCGCCACCCCGCTGCTCGCGGGCCGGGTGGTGAACGCGATCGACCGCCATGCGCACGAGTCCACGGTCCTCGGTCTCGCCGGGCTGATCGCCGCCATCGCCGTGGCCGAGGCGGCGCTCGGGCTGCTGACCCGGCGGCTGTCCGCGAACATCGGCGAGGGGCTGATCCTCGACCTGCGCACCGCCGTCTTCGACCACGTGCAGCGGATGCCGGTCGCCTTCTTCACCCGCACCCGCACCGGTGCGCTGGTCAGCCGCCTCAACAATGATGTGATCGGCGCGCAGCGGGCGTTCAGCGACACCCTCTCCGGAGTGGTGAGCAACGCGGTGACGCTGCTGCTCACGTTCGTCGTGATGGTCGGCATCTCCTGGCAGATCACGGTGCTCGCGCTGCTGATCCTGCCGGTCTTCCTGCTCCCCGCCCGCCGGGTCGGCCGCCGGCTCGCCAGGCTGCGGCGCGAGGCGGCGGCCCACAACGCCGCGATGGGCACCCAGATGACCGAGCGGTTCTCCGCGCCCGGCGCGACGCTGGTGAAGCTCTTCGGCCGCCCCGCCGAGGAGTCCGCCGAATTCGCCGCGCGGGCCCGCCGGGTACGGGACATCGGCGTCCGTACGGCCATGGTCCAGGTCTCGTTCGTCACCGCGCTGACCCTCGTCTCCGCCCTGGCCCTGGCCCTCGTCTACGGCCTCGGCGGCTACTACGCACTGCGCGGCAGCCTCAACCCCGGCTCCGTCGTCTCCCTCGCGCTGCTGCTCACCCGGCTGTACGCGCCGCTGACCGCGCTGGCCGGGGCGCGGGTGGAGGTGATGAGCGCCCTCGTCAGCTTCGAGCGGGTCTTCGAGGTGCTCGACCTGAAGCCGCTGATCACGGAGAAGCCGGACGCCCGGCAGGTCCCGGACGGGCCGGTGTCGGTGGAGTTCGACCACGTCGACTTCGGCTACCCGTCCGCCGACAAGGTGTCGCTCGCCTCCCTGGAGGAGGTCGCCCACCTGGACACCCGCGGCGGCGTCCAGGTGCTGCACGACGTGTCCTTCCGCGCCGAACCCGGCCAGATGGTCGCGCTGGTGGGATCCTCCGGCGCGGGCAAGTCGACCATCGCGCAACTGCTGCCGCGCCTCTACGACACCGACGCGGGCGCCGTCCGGCTGTCCGGCGTCGACGTCCGCGACCTGACCGCCGCCTCGCTGCGCGAAGCCCTCGGTATGGTCACCCAGGACGGCCACCTCTTCCACGACACGATCCGCGCCAACCTGCTGCTGGCCCGCCCCGGGGCGACCGAGGAGGAGCTGTGGGAGGTGCTGCGCCGGGCCCGGCTGGACGGGCTGATCGCGTCGCTCGCGGACGGTCTCGACACGGTCGTCGGCGAACGCGGCTACCGCCTCTCCGGCGGCGAGCGCCAGCGGCTGACCATCGCCCGGCTGCTGCTCGCCCGGCCCCGGGTGGTGCTCCTCGACGAGGCCACCGCCCATCTGGACTCCACCTCCGAGGCCGCCGTGCAGGAGGCCCTGGCCGAGGCCCTGGACGGGCGGACGGCGGTGGTGATCGCCCACCGGCTGTCCACGGTGCGGGCGGCGGACCTCATCCTCGTCGTGGAGGACGGCCGGATCGTGGAGCGCGGCACCCACGACGCGCTGCTCGCCGCCGAGGGGCGCTACGCGGAGCTGTACCGCACCCAGTTCGAACAGCGCCCCCCGGAGGCGGGGGAGCCCAGGGAGGCGGCCGAGGCGCTGAGCTGAGCCGCGTAGGCTGGGAGGCTGATCACCCCATACCTTCCGGAGCACATTTCCCGTGAGCCCCCAGCCCGGCCCTCCCCGTCGCAGCCGCCCCGGCAAGCCGTACCGCCGACCGCAGAAGGACCCCGTACGGATCCTCGCCTTCGAGGCGCTGCGGGCCGTCGACGAACGGGACGCGTACGCCAACCTCGTCCTCCCGCCCCTGCTCCGCAAGGCGCGGGAGGACGGCGGCTTCGACGCCCGGGACGCGGCGCTCGCCACCGAGCTGGTCTACGGCACCCTGCGCCTCCAGGGCACCTACGACGCGATCATCGCCGAATGCGTGGACCGCCCGCTGCGCGAGGTGGACCCGCCCGTCCTCGACGTGCTGAGCCTGGGCGCCCATCAGCTGCTGGGCACCCGCATCCCCACCCACGCCGCCGTCTCCGCGAGCGTCGAACTGGCCCGGGTGGTGCTCGGCGACGGGCGCGCCAAGTTCGTCAACGCGGTGCTGCGCAAGATCGCCGCCGCCGACCTGGACACCTGGCTGGAGCGGGTCGCCCCGCCGTACGACGAGGACCCCGAGGACCATCTCGGCGTCGTGCACGCGCATCCGCGCTGGATCGTCTCGGCCCTGTGGGACGCGCTCGGCGGCGGCCGGGCCGGGATCGAGGACCTGCTGGAGGCCGACAACGAACGGCCCGAGGTCACCCTCGTCGCCCGCCCCGGCCGGTCCGCCCCCGACGAACTGGTCGCCGCCGTCGGCGAGGAGTCCGCGCTGCCGGGCCGCTGGTCCCCGTACGCCGTCCGGCTCGCCGAGGGCGGCGAACCCGGCGCGCTGGACGCGGTCCGTGAGGGGCGCGCCGGCGTGCAGGACGAGGGCAGCCAGCTCGTCGCCCTCGCGCTCGCGGCCGCCCCGCTGGACGGCCCCGACCGGCGCTGGCTGGACGGCTGCGCGGGCCCCGGCGGCAAG
>NZ_RIBZ01000618.1:0-4696 GCF_003721215.1 Streptomyces botrytidirepellens | reverse complement strand
GCTGAGGACGAGCGGGGGGACGACCCTCACGCTCCCGAACCGCCCGCGACCGCTCCCGAGGACGGCCCGCCCGGAGGCCCCGCGGGGGCGGCCGCCGCGGAGGCCCGCTGGCCCGGTTACGTCCACGTCCGCGCCACGGGCGGCCCCGGCCCCGCCGCGGTCCACGCCGCCTGGCCCTGGGGCGCCGACGAGACCCAGGGCCAGATCGAGCTGAGCGACCCGCTGGGGCTCGGCCGCGCCCTGCGCCCCTTCGGTCGCCGCCGCGCCTCCGTCCACCGCTTCACCCTGGACGAGGAGGGCACCGCCGTCCGCGCCGCCGAACAGGGCTTCTGGGAGCCGGTGTTCCACGGCGCCGGGGAGCGCTGGTTCGACGTCGTCCTGGTCGTCGAGGACAGCGTCTCCATGTCCGTCTGGGACGGCGCGGCCCGGGCGCTCACCGAGGTCTTCCAGCGCCAAGGCGCGTTCAGCGACGTACGGACCTGGCGGCTGGACACCTGGCGCCCCGGCGAGGCCGTCCTGCGCCCGGACGGCAGCGCCGCGGACCGCGACCCGCAGGAGCTGCTGCACCCCCAGCGCCGTCGGCTGATCCTGCTGCTCAGCGACTGCGTGGGCGAAGGGTGGTCGCGGGGCACCGTGCCCCGGCTGCTGGACCTGTGGGCGCGGCACGGCCCCGTCGCCGTGCTCAACCCGCTGCCGCACCACATGTGGGACCGGTGTGACGCCATCCCGCTGGACGTCTCCCTGCGCGCCTGCGCGGGCGGGCTGCCCAACACCGAGCTGGGCCTGCGCCTCCCGGGCCCGGCCCCCGGGGACCCCGACGCGGAGGGCCCGGACGCGGAGGGCCCGGACGACCCGTTACCCGGCGAAGGCCCGCCGGAGGACCGGCCCGTGCCCGTCCCCGTGCTGGAGGTCGAGCCCGAATGGCTCGCCACCTGGGCCCGGCTGGTGACCGGCACCGGCGGCTGGCTGCCCGCCGCCGCCCTGCTCACCGACGCCGACGGGCTCGCCGCGCGCTGCGCCGCCGCCCCGCGCACCCCGGAGGGCGACGAACCGCTCGCCCCGGACGAACGGGTGCGCACCTTCCGCGCCGCCGCCTCGCCCGCCGCCCGGCTGCTCGCCTCCCATCTCGCGCTCGCGCCGCTGACCCTCGATGTGATGGAGAAGGTCAAGAAGGCCGTGCTGCCCCGGCTGGGCCCGCTGCCGCTGGCCGAAGTGCTGCTCAGCGGGCTGCTGGAGCGCCCCGCCCCGGCCGCGGCCGGGTTCACCGGCTTCGCCTTCCGGGACGGCGTGCGCAACCAGCTCCTCGGCGGGCTCGGGCGCGGCGAGCTGTTCCGCGCCCTCCAAGGGGTGTCCGCGGTGGCGGCCAAGGTGATCGGCGCGCGCCCCGATCTGCTGCCGCGGTATCTCGCCGCGCCCGACGGGCCGGTCGACGACCGGCTGACCCCCGCCGAACGGGAGCTGGCCGCGGCCGCCCACCCCGCGCTCCTCGCGCTCGGCCGTCCGTACAGCAGGCTCGCGCAGAAGGTGCGCGTCCTGGTCGATCCGCCGCCTTCCCCGCCCGGGACCGACGACCGCAGCGATCTTCCGGGCGTCCGCACCAAGGGAGAGACCATGTCAGGGAGCGCTCCGGACACGGAACGGCTCACATCGTCCACACCGGCCGGCGCGCCGCCGTCCGGCCCCCCGCAGGAGAACGGCGCCGCCCCGGACAGCCCTCCGGGTTCCGCCCCCGACCAGACCCCCGCCGGTGCGCCCCCCGGCGGGGCCGTGCGCGCCCCCGGCAGCGTCCCGCTGCCGAACGCCAACTTCACCGGCCGCGAGGAGCATCTGCGGATGCTGCGGTCCTACCTCACCGAGGGCCGCCGCGCCGCCGTGCTGCCCCAGGCGCTGTACGGGCTGGGCGGCGTCGGCAAGACCCAGCTGGCGATCGAGTACATCCGCCGGTACGCGGAGGAGTACGAACTCGTCTGGTGGGTGCGGGCCGAACAGCCCGCCGTCATCCGCACCTCGCTCTCCGCGCTCGGCGCGACCCTCGGCATCGAGGGCCCCGACGTGGACGGCGTGGTCGACAAGGTCATCTCCGCCCTGGCCTCCGGCTTCCCGGTGAAGCGCTGGCTGCTCGTCCTCGACAACGCCCTCGGCCCCGAGGACGTCATGCCGTACATCCCGCACATGGTGGGGGTGCCCGGCGGCGCGGGCCACGTCATCATCACCTCCCGGGACGGCGGCTGGGCCGACCAGGTCAGCGCCCTCAAAGTGGACGTCTTCACGCGCGAGGAGAGCATCGAGTTCCTCTGCCGCCGCGACACCACCATGACCGGCGAGGACGCGTCACGCCTGGCCGACGCCCTCGGCGACCTGCCGCTCGCCATCGAGCAGGCCGCGGCCTGGCAGGTCAACAGCGGTGTGCAGGTCGAGGAGTACCTGGGCCTGCTGGCCAGCCGCCGCTCCGAGGTGTTCGCCGAGCCCATGACGGTCGGCGGCGCGGCATCCGTGGCGGCCGTGTGGCAGGTCTCCATGGACTCGCTGCGGGCGCGCAACGCCGGAGCCCTCGAACTGCTGCGGCTGCTGGCCTTCTTCGGCCCCGAGCCGGTGCCCCTGTCCTTGCTGCACAACGCCCGGCTGCTCAGCCTGCCCGCCGCCCTGTCCCGCACCGTCAAGGAACCGCTCAACCGGGCCCGGGCCATCCGCGACATCGGCCGCTACTCGCTCCTCACCATCGACAACCGGGCCGGTACGGTGCAGCTCCACCGGCTGGTGCGCAGCGTCCTCCAGGACGGGCTGGACGCCGGGACCGCCGAGAGCACGGCCCATCTGGCCCATCTGCTGCTGTCCGCGCACGACCCCGGCGACCCCGAAATGCTGCGCAACTGGGAGCAGTACACGGAGATCCTGCCGCACGTCGAGACCTCCGGCATGCTGGAGTGCCAGGACCCGGACGTCTGCCACACCGTCCTCAACGTCGTCCGCTATCTGCTGGCCCGCGGCGACTTCCGCAGCGGTGTCGAACTGGCCCGGCGCGCCCTCAAGGAGTGGCGGCGCGGGCTCGGCCCCGACGATCTGCGGACCATCAACCTGGTCCGGCTGCTGGGCGCGGCCCAGCGCTCCCTGGGCAGGCTGGACGAGGCCCGCGAGCTGAACGCGGACGCGCTGCGGCGGCTGCGCGCCACCGTCGGCGAGGAGCACGAGGACACGCTCAACCTGGCGGGCGGGGTCGCCGCCGACCTGCGGGCCACCGGCCGCTTCCGGGAGGCCCTGGAGCTGGACGAGGACACGTACGCCAAGAGCGTGCGCGTCTTCGGAACCGACGACCCCAACACCCTGATGGCGGGCCACAACTACGCGGTGAGCCTGCGGCTGTCCGGCCTGTTCACCCAGGCCCGCGAGCTGGACCGGAAGGTCTGGCAGGTCCGGGCCATGGTCCTGGGCGCGACGGCCCGCTCCACGCTGTTCACCGTCAACAACCTCGCCCGCGACATGCGCGAATGCGGTGAGTACGCGGAGGCGCGCACCCTCCAGGAGCAGACCGTCGCCACCTACCGCCAGTACTACGGCGAGACCCATCCGCACACCCTGCGCGCCATCAAGAACCTGTCCGTCAGCTGCCGCAAGGCCGGGGACTACGAACGCGGCCTGGAGCTGGCCGTCCTGGTCCTCGACCACTACCGCCGCACCGTCGGCGACCGCCACCCCGACGCCCTCGCCGCCCTCACCAACCTCGGCAACGACCTGCGCATGACCGGCGACCTCCAGGCCGCGGGCCAGCGCGGCGCCGAGGCCCACCAGGGGTACCGGGAGGTGCTCGGCGAGCACCATCCGTACACCTACCTGGCCGCCCTCAACCACGCCGTGACGCTCCGGGCGCTCGGCGAACACCCGCGCGCCCACCGGCTGGACCAGGACACCGCCACCGGCATCGCGGGCACCCTCTGGGCGGACCACCCCTGGGTGCTGCTCTCCCGGGCCAACCTCGCCACCGACCTCGCCCGGCTGGGCAACCACGAGGAGTCCCGGGTGCTCAACACCGAGGTCTCCGCCCGGCTGGAGACCCTGCTCGGGGACAGCCACCCCAGCACCCTCGCCGTCCTGCGCAACCTCGCGCTGGACCTGGAGACCGCCGGGGAGCCGGACCGGTCACGGGAGCTGAGGGAGACCGTGCTGGGCCGCTACCGGACGACCATCGGCGACGATCACCCCGAGGCCCGCGCCGCCGCCGAAGGCATCCGCGCCGAATGGGACATCGAACCCCCGCCGTCCTAATTTTTGGGCTCCGCTCGCCTCCGGGGCGCCTCAGCCGTCCCCCAGCTACCGCTGGGAGGTGCCCCCGCACGGTCGACGTGCTCGGTCGCTCGCGCGGCGGAGCCGCATATCGATACGAGCCCTCGCTCCCTGCGCGCGTCTCCCTTTCGACACCGGCGCGCCTCTTCGGCTCGCCCCCAGCTACCGCTGGGAGGTGCCCCCAGCTGGTCAGACGGGGGCGGGCACCCGAGCGCCGGAGGTGCCCTCGGCCCGCAGGGCCGCGCAGCGCTCCACCACCGGGCGCAGCCAGCCGGTCAGGCCGGGGGCCGGGGCGGGGCCCGCGGCCTCGCGTACGGCGTGCACCAGCTCCGGCATCGCGGTGCCGGGGTCGGGCTCGGCGTCCGGGGTGAGGGCGGGCGACCGGTGCAGCAGCCGGGCCGCCTCCCGGGGTACGGGC
>NZ_RIBZ01000619.1:0-4685 GCF_003721215.1 Streptomyces botrytidirepellens | reverse complement strand
GGCAGCCGGGCCAGCCCGCCGCAGGGGCCGATGGTGACGCCGGGCCGCAGGCCCCCGGCCATCGCCGCGAGCCGGGCGAGCCGGGCCGGGTCGTCGCCGTCCGTGTGGAGGTCGACGGCGCAGCCGTGGCGGGCGGCGAGGTCGAGCACGGCTTCGGCGTGACCGGTCGGGTCGGGGTCGAGGTCGGGGCAGCCGCCGACCACGGAGGCGCCCATCCCTACGGCGTCCCGCAGCATGGCGAGCCCGTCCGCCCCGGCCGCCCCGGTCAGCACCCGCGGCACCGCGACCGCGCCGAGGTCGATGAGCCCGCGCAGGCTGTGCCGGGCCTCCAGGACGGCCTCCAGGGAGCGCAGGCCGTGCACCCCGCCGATCCGCACATGGGTGCGCACGGCGGTGGCCCCGTGGCCGAGGTGCAGCAGGGCGGCCTCGGTGGTGCGCCGCTGGACGTCCTCGGCGGTGTGCGGGACGGGGCCCGCGATGTCGGCCGTCAGGGCGGTGTCGCAGTGGGCGTGCGGTTCGGCGGGGGCGGGGAGCAGCAGATAGCCGCCGAGGTCGAGCCGCGGCCCGGGGACCAGGCTGCCGGTGGTGCCGACCGCCTCGATCCGCCCGCCGCTGAGCCGTACGTCCACCGTTCGGCCGTCGGCGAGCCGGGCGCCGCCGAGGACCAGCGCGGTGGGCCCGGCGGCCGCTCCGCCGTCGTTGCCGGAGGGCTGCTGCTGGTGGCTCTCGGGCGGCTGGCTCTCGGGCATCGCACTCCTGGGGCGGCGCAAGATCACGCGGGGCGACCCGAGCCTAGGACCGCGTGGCGGCGGCTTCGCGGAGGAGCCGAATAGTCGTACCGGTGTGGTGCGTGAGCACTCTGTGTCGCACCCACCGACCCTGGGCCGATACGGATTTCACCTTCGGCGGCCGAGCGTGTAATGTCTTCATCGCTCGCCCCAATAGCTCAGTCGGCAGAGCGTCTCCATGGTAAGGAGAAGGTCTACGGTTCGATTCCGTATTGGGGCTCTGATGTGTGAGGCATCCCGTTCGACTCCGGTCGGGCGGGGTCCGGATCACATCGAAGCGGTGTAGCTCAGTCGGTAGAGCAAGCGGCTCATAATCGCTGTGTCACCGGTTCAAGTCCGGTCACCGCTACACACAGTAGCCGATTGTGGGGTCGGTCCTCCGGTCGGCTACTCTTTACTGCGTTCTTCTATCCCATCCGTTCGTCAAGGAGCACTCAACGTGGCTGCCACCGACGTCCGCCCGAAGATCACGCTGGCCTGCGTGGAGTGCAAGGAGCGGAACTACATCACCAAGAAGAACCGGCGTAACGACCCGGATCGTCTTGAGATCAAGAAGCACTGCCCGCGTTGCAACGCGCACACCGCGCACCGCGAGACGCGATAGCCATAAACTCTGCATTCGAGGCCGCCCCCCATCAGCGGGGGTGGCCTCGTTTCGTTAGTCATCAACAGCAGGAGGTGCCGAGGCGATGGCGCTTGATCCGTCTTTCGTCGGGCGGACCTACCCGCCCACCGACCCGTATGAGGTCGGCAGGGAGAAGATCCGCGAATTCGCCGAATCGATCGGCGAGACCAACCCGGTCTACACCGATCCCGAGGCGGCCAAGGCGCTCGGCTACTCCGATGTGATCGCCCCGCCCACGTTCGTCTTCGCGATCACCTTCAAGGCCGCACGGCACCTGGTCGTCGGCGACCCGCAGCTGGGCCTGGACTTCAACCGGGTGGTGCACGGCGACCAGAAGTTCACGTACACCCGGCCCATCGAGGCGGACGACCGCCTCACCGTCGTCACCAGGATCGACGACATCAAGTCGCTCGCGGGCAACGACGTGATCCTGATCAGCGGTGAGGTGCGCGACGCCGCGGGCGAGCACGTGGTGACCGCGATGACGAAACTGGTGGCGCGCGCCGCCGAAGCGGAGGAGAGCAGATGAGCGCCAAGATCTCGTACGACGCCGTCGAGGTCGGCACCGAACTTCCGGCGCAGGTCTTCCCGGTGAACCGCGCCGACCTCATCGCGTACGCCGGCGCGTCGGGCGACTTCAACCCGATCCACTGGAACGAGAAGTTCGCCAAGGAGGTCGGTCTCCCCGACGTCATCGCCCACGGCATGTTCACCATGGCCGAGGCGATCCGCGTGGTGACGGACTGGACCGGCGACCCCGGGACCGTCGTCGACTACGGCGTGCGCTTCACCAAGCCGGTCGTCGTCCCGAACGACGACAAGGGGGCTCTCATCGAGGTGGCCGCCAAGGTCGCCGCCAAGCTGGACGACGACGCCCGCACGGTCCGGGTGGACATCACGGCGACCAGCGAGGGCCAGAAGGTGCTGGGCATGGCCCGCGCCGTCGTCCGCCTCGCTTAGGTCCGGACAGGGCCTGACGGCCGGGCGTCCCGCGTGAACGCCGCACCGCCCCCGGCACCGCGCCGGGGGCGCCCCCGTACTCTGGAGCGCGTGCAGGAACTCCATGACGCCCCCCTCGCCCCCCTCACCACCTTCCGTCTCGGCGGCCCGGCCACCCGGCTGATCACGGCCACCACCGACGACGAGGTGATCGCCGCGGTCCGCGAGGCCGACGCGACCGGCACGCCGCTGCTGCTGATCGGCGGCGGCAGCAACCTCGTCATCGCCGACAAGGGCTTCGACGGCACCGCCCTGCACATCGCGACCAGCGGCTTCACCCTCGACGGCACCCGGCTGGAGCTGGCCGCGGGCGAGAACTGGTCCGACGCCGTGGCCCGTACGGTCGAGGCGGGCCTCGCCGGTATCGAGTGCCTCGCCGGAATCCCCGGCTCCGCGGGCGCGACGCCGATACAGAACGTCGGGGCGTACGGCCAGGAGGTCTCCGCCACCCTCACCGAGGTGGTCGCCTACGACCGCCGCGCCGACGCCGTCGTGACGATCCCCGCCGCCGACTGCGCCTTCTCCTACCGCCACAGCCGCTTCAAGGCCGAGCCGGACCGCCACGTCATCCTGCGGGTCCGCTTCGAGCTGGAGGACGCGGGCGGGGCGTCCGCGCCCATCAAGTACGCCGAGACCGCCCGGGTGCTCGGCGTCGAGGTGGGCGACCGGGTGGCCGCCGAGACCGCCCGCCGGACCGTGCTGTCGCTGCGCGCGGGCAAGGGCATGGTGCTCGACCCCGAGGACCACGACACCTGGTCCGCGGGGTCGTTCTTCACCAACCCGGTGCTGACCGAGAGCGCGTACGAAGCCTTCCTGGCCCGCGTCGCCGACCGCCTCGGCGCGGACATCGCGCCGCCCGCCTTCCCGGCGGGGGAGGGGCGGATCAAGACCTCCGCCGCCTGGTTGATCGACAAGGCGGGCTTCACCAAGGGCTACGGCACCGGCCCGGCCCGTATCTCCACCAAGCACACCCTCGCGCTCACCAACCGCGGCGAGGCCACCACCGAGGACCTGCTGGCGCTGGCCCGCGAGGTGGTGGCCGGGGTCGAGGAGGCGTTCGGCGTACGGCTGGTCAACGAGCCGGTGACGGTGGGCGTGAGCCTCTGAGCACCTACGACAAGTCGTAGGTGCTCAGCCCGACGCCAGCCACCCGTCGATCCCCGCCAGCAGCCGCCGCCGTACGTCCTCCGGCGCCGCCGACCCCCGCACCGACTGCCGCGCCAGCTCGGCCAGCTCCTCGTCGGTGAAGCCGTGGTGCTCGCGCGCCAGCTGGTACTGGGCGGCCAGCCGCGACCCGAACAGCAGCGGGTCGTCGGCGCCCAGCGCCATCGGCACCCCGGCGTCGTACAGGGTGCGCAGCGGTACGTCCTCGGGCTTCTCGTAGACCCCGAGCGCCACGTTGGACGACGGGCACACCTCGCAGGTCACCCCGCGGTCGGCCAGCCGGGCGAGCAGCCGCGGGTCCTCGGCGGCGCGCACCCCGTGGCCCACCCGGGCCGCCACGAGGTCGTCCAGGCAGTCACGGACGCTGCCGGGCCCCGACAGCTCGCCGCCGTGCGGGGCGGCGAGGAGGCCGCCGTCCCGGGCGATGGCGAAGGCGCGGTCGAAGTCGCGGGCGAAGCCGCGCCGCTCGTCGTTGGAGAGCCCGAAGCCGACCACCCCGCGGTCCGCGTAGCGCACCGCGAGCCGGGCCAGGGTGCGGGCCTCCAGGGGGTGCTTCATCCGGTTCGCGGCGACCAGGACCCGTATCCCCAGCCCGGTGTCCCGGGCGGCGGTGTCGACCGCGTCGAGGATGATCTCCAGCGCCGGGATCAGCCCGCCCAGGCGCGGGGCGTACGAGGTGGGGTCGACCTGGATCTCCAGCCAGCCGGAGCCGTCCGCGACGTCCTCCTCGGCGGCCTCGCGCACCAGCCGCCGGATGTCCTCGGGCTCCCGCAGGCAGGAGCGCGCGATGTCGTACAGCCGCTGGAAGCGGAACCAGCCGCGCTCGTCGGTGGCCCGCAGTCTCGGCGGCTCGCCGCCGCTCAGCGCCTCGGGCAGATGGACGCCGTATTTGTCGGCGAGTTCGAGGAGCGTGCCGGGGCGCATGGAGCCGGTGAAGTGGAGATGCAGATGCGCCTTGGGGAGCAGATGTACATCGCGTGCCATCTGGAGATTTTGCCGCACGCCCGGACCCGCCGGTACCGCTTTCGCCGAACGTGGGCTTGCTCGCACAGGAATCCGGACCCGGATCCGGGCCTGAACGACAGCGGGCGTCCGGCCATGGCCGGACG
>NZ_RIBZ01000616.1:0-4669 GCF_003721215.1 Streptomyces botrytidirepellens | reverse complement strand
CCCCTGACGGGGTCCGGGGGCGGAGCCCCCGGGTTCGGGAAGGGGCGGGGTGGGGAACTACCCCCGGCGCGCCCACAGCCACCGCTGCACCAGCAGCGTCAGCGTCCCCGCCACCACAATCCCCGCCAAATTCAGCAGCAGCTGCTCACTCGACCCCACCATCTGCTCGACCTCGCCATACCCGAGCGCCACCGCCGCATTGGCCGCCGCCGGCACCGTCGTCACCGAGATCGCCACCCCCACCAGCGCCCCCGACTTCGCCGACGTCAGCGACAGCGTCCCCGCGATGCCCGCCAGCACGGCGACCACGAACGAGAACATGTCCGGCTTCCAGATGAAGTCCGTGTTCGGCCGGTCCGCGTCCAGCATCTCCTTCCCGAACAGCCCGACCGTGTCCATCAGCACGCTGAAGCCCGTCGTCAGCACCATCGCCACCACGAACCCGACGACCAGCGCCACCGCCGAGCGTCCGGCCAGCCGCGGAGCCCGCCGGACCAGCGCGGTGCACAGCCCGGCCAGCGGGCCGAACTCCGGCCCGACGGCCATCGCGCCGACGATCAGGACCGCGTTGTCCAGCACCACACCGCACGCCGCGATCATCGTCGCGATGGTGAGGAACGCGAGGAAGGTCACCGACAGGGTGGACTCCTCGTGGGTGGCGTCCGTCAGGTGCTCCCACAGCACCGCGTCCGCACCCTCCCCCGGAGCCTCCGCCTCCGCCCGGTCGGCCCGCTTCGACAGCGACAGGCCGATGTCGTCGACGGCGATCGAACCGTGCTCGTCAAGACCGAGCGCCCGCAGCTCGCCCAGCAGGCCGTCGCCCGCCTCGCGCGCCACGTCGCACAGCACCACGTCCCCGGCCGGTTCGCGGGCGGCGCCGGGCATGACGATGAGGTGGGTGGCGCCCACGGTGCCCTCCAGGAGGCGCACCACATCGTCCGTACGGTCGGCCGGGACGATCAGCCGCAGATGCAGCACGACACGAACTCCTTAGGGCTTGCTACAGCTTGCGCAGGGAGAGCCGCTGCACCTTGTGGTCCGGACCCTTGCGGAGCACGAGTGTGGCCCGTCCCCGCGTGGGCTGCACATTCTGCTGGAGGTTCGGCTTGTTGATGGTCCGCCAGATCATGCGGCCGTAGTCGAGCGCCTCCTCCTCGGAGACCTGGGTGTACTTGCGGAAGTACGAGGAGGGGTCCTGGAAGGCCGTCTGGCGCAGCTTCCGGAAGCGGTCGAGGTACCAGCGCTCGATGTCCGAGGTACGGGCGTCCACGTACACGCTGAAGTCGAAGAAGTCCGCGAGCCCGACCCGGGTCAGCCCGTCCTTGCCGGGCAGGGCGGGCTGGAGCACGTTCAGCCCCTCGACGATGAGGATGTCGGGCCGGTGCACGGTCAGCCGCTCGCCCGGCACGATGTCGTAGATCAGGTGCGAGTAGACCGGGGCCGAGACCTCCGCCCGGCCCGCCTTCACGTCGGCGACGAACCGGGTCAGGGCGCGGCGGTCGTACGACTCGGGGAACCCCTTGCGGGACATCAGCCCGCGCCGGTGCAGTTCGGCGTTGGGGTGGAGGAAGCCGTCGGTGGTGATCAGCTCCACCCGCGGATGCTCCGGCCAGCGGGCCAGCAGCGCCTGGAGCAGCCGGGCCGTGGTCGACTTGCCGACCGCGACGCTGCCCGCCACGCCGATGACGAACGGGGTGCCGGTCTGGGGGCCCTGGCCGTTCTTGGCGTCGCCGAGGAAGGTGTTCAGCGCGCCGCGCAGGCTGCCGGTGGCGGCTACGTACAGGTTGAGCAGCCGGGACAGCGGCAGGTAGACGTCCCGTACCTCGTCCAGGTCGATGACGTCGCCGAGCCCGCGCAGCCGCTCGACCTCCTCGGCACTGAGCGGCAGTGGGGTCTTGTCCCGCAGCGCACTCCATTCGGCGCGGGACAGGTCCACATACGGCGTCGCCTCGCCGCCCCGACGCTGCGGACCGCGCACGGGGCCGGTGCGCGCCTCGCGCGCGGTAGACGTGATCATCCCTTCATTGTCGTGGCTGGGCCCGCCGGAGGGGTGGGCCGGGGGCGTGGGCTCGGTCACCCCGGCGGTCACCCCGTCCGGGCGCCCGCAGCCGCGTCATGCCCGGCCGCATGCCCGACCTCATGCCGGAAATGGGGCCGGAACGGGGGCGGAACCGGGCCCGGACCCGGCCCGGGCGGGGCCGGAAAGCGCGGGCCGACGCGCGGGCGGTGGTCGGCCCCCGGACCGGTGGGTCGTACGCTGCACTGCATGTGCGGAATCGTTGGTTACGTGGGAGGGCAGTCCGCCCTCGATGTCGTCCTCGCCGGGCTCAAGCGGCTGGAGTACCGCGGCTATGACTCGGCCGGAGTCGCCGTCCTGGCCGACGGCGGGCTCGCCGCCGCCAAGAAGGCGGGCAAGCTCGCCAACCTGGAGAAGGAGCTGTCCGACCGGCCGCTGCCCAGCGGCAACACCGGCATCGGCCACACCCGCTGGGCCACCCACGGCGGGCCGACCGACGCCAACGCCCATCCGCACCTGGACAACGCGGGCCGGGTGTCCGTCGTCCACAACGGCATCATCGAGAACTTCGCCGCCCTGCGCGCCGAGCTGGCCGACCGCGGCCACGAGCTGGCCTCCGAGACGGACACCGAGGTCGTCGCGCACCTGCTCGCCGAGTCCTTCTCCTCCTGCGGCGACCTCGCCGAGTCCATGCGCCAGGTGTGCCGCCGGCTGGAGGGCGCCTTCACCCTCGTCGCCGTGCACGCCGACGCGCCCGACGTGGTCGTCGGCGCGCGCCGCAACTCGCCGCTGGTCGTCGGCGTCGGCGAGGACGAGGCGTTCCTCGCCTCCGACGTGGCCGCGTTCATCGCCCACACCCGCGAGGCCATCGAACTGGGCCAGGACCAGGTCGTCGAGGCCCGCCGCGACGGCGTCGTCGTCACCGACTTCGACGGCGCCCCCGCCGAGGTCCGCCCGTACCACGTGGACTGGGACGCCTCCGCCGCCGAGAAGGGCGGCTACGACTACTTCATGCTCAAGGAGATCGCCGAGCAGCCGAAGGCGGTCGCCGACACCCTCCTCGGCCGCATCGACCTGGCCGGGAACCTCTGCCTGGACGAGGTCCGCATCCCCGCCTCCGTACTGCGCGAGGTCAGCAAGGTCGTCATCGTGGCGTGCGGTACGGCGTACCACGCCGGGATGATCGCCAAGTACGCCATCGAGCACTGGACCCGCATCCCCTGCGAAACGGAGCTGGCCAGCGAGTTCCGCTACCGGGACCCGATCCTCGACCAGCGGACGCTGGTGATCGCCATCTCGCAGTCCGGCGAGACCATGGACACCCTCATGGCGCTGCGGCACGCCCGCGAGCAGGGCGCCAAGGTGCTCGCCATCTGCAACACCAACGGCTCCACGATTCCGCGCGAGTCCGACGCCGTCCTCTACACCCACGCCGGGCCCGAGGTCGCCGTCGCCTCCACCAAGGCGTTCCTCACCCAGCTCGTCGCCTGCTACCTGGTGGCTCTGTATCTGGGCCAGGTACGCGGCACCAAGTGGGGCGACGAGATCCTCTCCGTGATCCGCGAGCTGTCCGAGATCGCCACCCAGGTGGACGAGGTCCTGGAGACCATGGAGCCCGTGCGGGAGCTGGCCCGCAGCCTGGCGTCCAAGAACACCGTGCTGTTCCTGGGCCGCCACGTCGGCTTCCCGGTCGCCCTGGAGGGCGCGCTCAAGCTCAAGGAACTGGCGTACATGCACGCGGAGGGCTTCGCGGCGGGCGAGCTGAAGCACGGCCCCATCGCGCTGATCGAGCAGGACGTGCCGGTCGTCGTGGTCGTCCCCTCCCCCCGCGGCCGCTCCGTCCTCCACGACAAGATCGTCTCCAACATCCAGGAGATCCGGGCGCGGGGTGCCCGCACCATCGTGATCGCCGAGCGGGGCGACGAGGCGGTCGCCCCGTACGCCGACCACCTCATCGAGATCCCCGTGACCCCGACCCTCCTCCAGCCGCTGGTGGCCACCGTGCCGCTCCAGGTCTTCGCCTGCGAGCTGGCCACGGCCCGCGGCAACGAGGTCGACCAGCCGCGCAACCTGGCCAAGTCGGTCACCGTCGAGTGATCGTCGGCGTAGGCATCGACGTCGCGGAGATCGACCGCTTCGCCGCTGCGTTGGACCGTACGCCCGGCATGGCGTCGCGCCTGTTCGTTCCGGCCGAGCTGTGGCTCCCGGGCGGCGAGCGACGCGGCCCCGCGTCCCTCGCCGCCCGGTTCGCCGCCAAGGAGGCGGTCGCCAAGGCCCTGGGCGCCCCGGGCGGCCTGCGCTGGACGGACGCCGAGGTCTGGACGGAACCGGGCGGCCGCCCTCGCCTGTCGGTGCACGGCACGGTGGCGGCGCGGGCCGCTGAGCTGGGCGTACGGGGGTGGCACGTGTCGCTGAGCCACGACGCGGGGGTCGCGTCGGCGGTGGTGATCGCGGAGGCGTGAGCTTGGTGGTGGGTGCGCCGGGGCTCGGTGGGTGGTACGGGTGCGGGGCCTCCGGGGCAGGGTCCTGGACTCGTATATTTTTGGCGCCGGTGCCCGGAGACGTGGAGTGGGCCGGGAGTGGGCGCCACACATATACGGAACGTCCAGGACCCCACCCCTGCACCCCCGCCCCCTCCCGCCGTCGGCGGCT
>NZ_RIBZ01000620.1:0-4604 GCF_003721215.1 Streptomyces botrytidirepellens | reverse complement strand
CCGGCGCGCCGCCGCCACCACGGTCGCGGGCGCCCCGGGCGGGGCGCTGGCCGACCGGCTGGCCGGGAAGCCCGACGCCGAGCGGGCCCGCATCGTCCTCGACCTGGTCCGCGCGCAGATCGCCGTCGTCCTCGGCCACGACAGCGGCACCGCCATCGACCCCCGCCGCGCCTTCACCGAGCTGGGCTTCGACTCCCTGGCCGCCGTCGAGCTGCGCAACGCGCTCGGCGAGGCCACCGGGCTCCGGCTCACCTCCACCCTGATCTTCGACCATCCGACCCCGAGCGCCCTGGCCGACCACGTGCTCGAGAAGGTGCGCGGCGCCGCACCCACCACCGCCCCGGCGCGGACCACCGTACGGGCCGCGGCGGACGAGCCCATCGCGATCGTGGCGATGGCCTGCCGCTACCCCGGCGGCGTCACCTCCCCCGAGGAGCTGTGGCGGCTGGTCGCCGACGGCACCGACGCGATCGCCGGCTTCCCCGAGGACCGGGGCTGGAACATCGAGGAGATCTACCACCCCGAGCCCGGCCGACACGGCACCACCTCCACCCGCGAGGGCGGCTTCCTCTACGACGCCGCCGAGTTCGACCCCGCCTTCTTCGGCATCAGCCCGAAGGAGGCCCAGGCGATGGACCCGCAGCACCGCCTGCTGTTGGAAACCGCCTGGGAGACGCTGGAGCGCGGCGGCATCGACCCGCACTCCCTGAAGGGCAGCGCCACCGGTGTGTTCGCCGGGGTCATGTACCACGACTGGGCGCCGCCCTCCGGCTCCGTTCCCGAAGACCTCGCGGGCTTCACCGCGGGCGGCGGCCTCGGCAGCGTCGCGTCCGGCCGCATCGCGTACACCCTCGGATTCCAGGGCCCGGCGGTCACCATCGACACCGCCTGCTCGTCCTCCCTGGTGGCGATGCACTGGGCGATGCAGGCGCTGCGGCAGGGCGAGTGCACGCTCGCGCTGGCCGGTGGCGTCACCGTGATGGCCACGCCCGAGACGTTCATCGGGATGAGCCTCCAGCGGGGCCTCGCCGCCGACGGCCGCTGCAAGGCGTACGGCGCGTCCGCCGACGGCACCGGCTGGGGCGAGGGCGCCGGACTGCTGCTGCTGGAACGCCTGTCGGACGCGCGCCGCGCCGGACACCCGGTGCTCGCGGTGGTCCGCGGCTCCGCCGTCAACCAGGACGGCGCGTCCAACGGCCTGTCCGCGCCCAACGGCCCCGCGCAAGCGCGGGTGATCCGGCAGGCCGTGGCCTCCGCGGGCCTGACCCCCGCCGACATCGACGCCGTCGAGGGCCACGGCACCGGCACCACCCTCGGCGACCCGATCGAGGCCCAGGCGCTGATGGCCACGTACGGGCAGGAGCGCGGCGCGGACGGCGCACCGCTGTGGCTGGGGTCGGTCAAGTCCAACCTGGGGCACACCCAGGCCGCCGCCGGGGTCGCGGGTGTGATCAAGATGGTGATGGCGATGCGGCACGGGGTGCTGCCCCGCACCCTGCACGCCGACACCCCCTCCCCGCACATCGACTGGACCGAGGGCGCCGTCGAACTCCTCACCGAGGCGAGGGAGTGGCAGGTGGCCGGCCGTCCGCGGCGCGCCGCGGTGTCCTCGTTCGGCGTCAGCGGCACCAACGCCCATGTGGTGCTGGAGGAGGCGCCGCCGCCCGGCCCGCGCGAACCGCGCGGCGAGCGGCCCCCGGCCGTGCCGCTGACCGTGTCGGCGGCCACCGCCGAGGCGCTGCGCGCCCAGGCGGCGCGGATCGCCGCCCACCTGCGCGACCACGACGGCGTCGACTGCCTCACCGGTGAGGCACTCGACGCCACCGGTGAGGCAGTCGACGCCATCGATGACGTACTCGACGTCGCCGCCTCGCTCGCCCGTGGCCGCGCCGCCCTGGAACACCGGGCCGTGATCGTGGACGGCGACCGCGACGGACTGCTCGCCGGGCTCGACGCGCTGGCGGCCGGGAAGACGCCCGCCTCCGTCGTCCAGGGCGTCCAACGCGGCGACCCGCGCGCGGTGTTCGTCTTCCCCGGGCAGGGCTCGCAGTGGCCCGGCATGGGCGTCGAACTGCTGGAGCACTCACCGGCCTTCGCGACCCGCCTCGGCGAATGCGCCAAGGCCCTCGAACCGTACGTCGAGTGGGACCTGCTCGACGTGCTGCACGGCGCGCCCGGCGCACCGCCCCTGGAGGCCGTCGACGTCATACAGCCCGCGCTGTGGGCGGTGATGGTGTCGCTGGCCGAGGCATGGCGCGCCGCGGGCGTCGAACCGGCCGCCGTCGTCGGCCACTCCCAGGGCGAGATCGCCGCCGCCTGCGTCGCCGGTGCGCTGTCGCTGGAGGACGGCGCGCGCGTGGTCGCCCTGCGCAGCCGCATCATCCGCCAGGACCTGGCGGGCCGGGGCGGCATGATGTCGGTGGCCCTGTCCGCCGACCGTACGTCCGGGCACCTGGCCGACTGGGACGGCCGCCTCCAGCTCGCCGTCATCAACGGCCCCGGCTCCGTCGTCGTGTGCGGCGATCCGCAGGCCCTGGACGAGCTGCGCGACCGGATGGACGCCGAGGGCGTCCAGACCCGCCGCATCCGCGTGGACTACGCGTCCCACTCGGTGTTCGTGGAGGAGATCCGCGACCGGCTGCTCACCGAGCTGACCGGCCTGACCCCGCGCACCTCGGACGTCCCGTTCTACTCCACCGTCACCGCGGGGCAGCTGGACACCGCGGGACTGGACGCCGCGTACTGGTACACCAACCTGCGGCAGACCGTCCGCTTCGAGGAGACGACGCGGGCGCTGCTCGCCGACGGCTTCGAGATCTTCGTGGAGGCCAGCCCGCACCCGGGCCTGCTGGCCGGGCTCGGCGAGACCGCCGATTCGGCCGGGGTGCCCGCCACCCTCGTCGGCACCCTGCGCCGCGACGCGGGCGGCCCGCGCGAGTTCCTCACCTCGCTGGCCGAGGCCTACGTACGGGGCGCCACCGTCGACTGGGAGACCCAGTTCGCCGGAACCGGAGCCCGCCGCGTCGACCTGCCCACCTACCCCTTCCAGCGCAAGCGGTACTGGCTGCCCCTGCAAACCGACCACACCGGCGACGCGCGCGGCGTCGGCCAGCTGCCCGCCGACCACCCGCTGCTGGGCGCGGCGGTGCCGGTGGCCGGGGCCGGGGGAGTGCTGCTCACCGGGCGGCTGTCGCGCGCCGCCCAGCCGTGGCTCGCCGACCACGCCGTCGGCGACACCGTCCTCTTCCCCGGCTCCGGCTTCGTCGAACTGGCCGTCCGCGCCGGCGACGAGGTGGGCCGGGGACGCGTGGAGGAGCTGACGATCGAGACGCCCCTCGCCCTCCCGGCGCGCGGTGGCGTGGCGATCCAGGTCGTCGTCGGCGCCGACCTGCGCACCGTGTCGATCCACTCCCGGCCCGACGACGCCCCCGCCGACGCCGCCTGGACCCGCCACGCGCAGGGCACGCTCGCCGACGCCGCACCGGAACCCGCGCCCGACCCCGCGCCGTGGCCGCCACCGGGCGCCGAACCCGTCGACCTCACCGGCTTCTACGAGCCGCCCTCCGCCGACGGCCCGGTCTACGGGCCCACGTTCCAGGGGATGCGCGCCGCCTGGCGGTCCGGCGACGAGGTGTACGCGGACATCGCGCTGCCCGAGCAGGCCGCCGCCGAGGCCGCGCGGTTCGGGCTGCACCCGGCCGCGCTGGACGCCGCGTTGCACGCCACCGCCCTGCTCGCCCCCGACGACGGGCGGGTCACGCTTCCCTTCGCCTGGACGCGGGTCGACCTGCATGCCTCGGGAGCCGCCGCGCTCCGGCTGCGGATGACCCGGCTGGGCGAGGACGAGGTGGCGCTGCGCCTCACCGACACCGCGGGCCGCGCCGTCGCGTCCGTCGATTCGCTCGTCCTGCGCCCGATGGCCACCGGCCACCAGCTGGGCGCGTCCCACGACGCGCTGTACGAACTCGCTTGGACCCCCGCCGTGTTGGGCGAGTCCACCCCTGTCCGGACGGTCGTGCACCGCTGCGCGGGCGGCACGACCGCCGAGGCCGTGCACACCGAGACCGCGGCCGCGCTGGGCGTCCTCCGGTCCTGGCTGGAGGAGGACCGGGACGACGACGCCACGCTGGTGGTCGTCACCCGGGGCGCGGTGTCGGTGGACGGCGAGGACGTCACCGATCTCGCCGGGGCCGCGGTCTGGGGGCTGGTCCGCAGCGCCCAGACGGAGAACCCGGGCCGCATCGTCCTCCTCGACATCGACCCCTCCGATCCCTCCGGCTCCTCGGACGCCGAGCCCGAGCTCGGCGCGGCGGTGGCCACCGGCGAAGCGCAGCTCGCCCTGCGCTCCGGCACCCTTCACCGGCCGCGCCTGACCCGCGTGGCCGCCGACCGACCCGGCACCCCCGCCACCGTCTTCGGCGACCGGCCCGGCACCGTGCTGATCACCGGCGGCACCGGCACCCTGGGCGCTCTGGTCGCCCGCCACCTGGTCACCGCCCACGGCGTCACCGACCTGCTGCTCACCAGCCGCCGCGGCCCTGCCGCACCCGGCGCCGACGGCCTGGCCGCCGACCTCACCGCGCTCGGCGCCCGCGTCGAGGTGG
>NZ_RIBZ01000617.1:0-4585 GCF_003721215.1 Streptomyces botrytidirepellens | reverse complement strand
GACGGCGACCACCGCGAGCCACGGCGCGCGGCGCCGGTGGCGCGGCGGCAGGGGTGGATGCGGGCGCGGGCGCGCGGCAGCGGCCGCCGGTGCGGCAGTGTTCTCCATGCGCGCACCATATGATGTCTATGTACCTTTTTCGGCTTATTAGGCCGTTCGGCTCAGCGCCCCAGGGGTGCCATGACCGCGCCGGATCCGTACGCTGTTGCAGCGGTGCACAGCTCCCACCCGGCGGAGGACGAACACGCCCATGAAGATGCTCATCAATGTGGCCGAAACCGTGGTCGCCGACGCGCTGCGCGGACTGGCCGCCTCCCATCCCGAACTGACCGTGGATGTCGAGAACCGGGTGATCGTCCGGCGGGACGCGCCGGTGCCCGACAAGGTGGCCCTGGTCTCCGGCGGCGGCTCCGGCCACGAGCCGCTGCACGGCGGGTTCGTGGGGCGCGGCATGCTCGACGCGGCCTGCCCCGGCGAGGTCTTCACCTCCCCCGTGCCCGACCAGATGGTGCGCGCCGCGGCCGCGGTGGACAGCGGCAAGGGCGTGCTGTTCGTCGTCAAGAACTACACCGGCGACGTGCTCAACTTCGACATGGCCGCCGAACTGGCCGAGGACGAGGGCATCCAGGTCGCGAAGGTGCTCGTCGACGACGACGTGGCGGTGTCCGACAGCACCCACACGGCGGGCCGCCGCGGCACCGGCGCCACGCTGTTCGTGGAGAAGATCGCCGGCGCGGCGGCCGAGGAGGGAGCGCCGCTGGAGCGGGTGGAGGCGATCGCCCGCCGGGTCAACGCGTGCTCGCGCAGCTTCGGCGTGGCGCTCTCCCCCTGTTCGACACCCGCCAAGGGCGGCCCCACCTTCGATCTGCCCGCCGGGGAGCTGGAGTTGGGCGTGGGCATCCACGGCGAGCCGGGGCGGGAGCGGCGCGCCATGATGACCTCGCGCGAGATCGCCGACTACGCGGTGGACGCGGTCCTGGACGACCTGCGCCCGGACAATCCGGTGCTCGTCCTGGTCAACGGAATGGGCGCCACCCCGCAGCTGGAGCTGTACGGCTTCGCGGCCGAGGTGCACCGGGTGCTCGGCGAGCGCCGCGTGGCGGTGGCACGTACGCTCGTCGGCAACTACGTCACATCACTCGACATGGCGGGCGCCTCGGTCACGCTGTGCCAGGTCGACGAGGACCTGCTGCGGCTGTGGGACGCGCCCGTACGGACCGCCGGGCTGCGCTGGGGCTGCTGACCCGAACCACCGGACCCGGGCGACCGGAATCCCGACCACCGGACCCGGAACACCGGAATCCCGACCACCGGACCCCGACCACCGGATCCGGATCGCCGGGCCCGGCCCGCCGGACCCCACCGGCCGACCTGATACGTACGCTGTCGCCGTCGGTTACCGTCATGAGGAGGCGTCTGTGTCCAGCAGTGAATCCGCAGTCGAACACGCGCTCGACACCTCTTTCTTCCAACGCTGGCTCACCGCCGCGGCCGAGTCCGTGCACCGCGAGGCGGCCCGGCTCACCGAGCTGGACTCCGCGATCGGCGACGCCGACCACGGCACCAACATGCAGCGCGGTTTCGCGGCCGTGACGGAGGCGCTGGAGAAGGAGCCGCCGGGATCGCCCGGCGCCGCGCTCATCCTGGCCGGGCGCCAGCTGATCTCGAAGGTGGGCGGCGCCTCCGGGCCGCTGTACGGGACGCTGCTGCGGCGCGCGGGCAAGGCGCTGGGGGACGCGGCGGAGGTCACGCCCCAGCAGCTGGCGGACGCGCTGCGGGCCGGGGTGGACGCGGTGGCCCAGCTCGGCGGCGCCGCGCCGGGCGACAAGACCATGCTGGACGCGCTGCTCCCCGCGGTGGAGGCGCTGGGCGGCGACACCGCGTCGTTCACCGCGGCGGGCGAGGCCGCCGACAAGGGCGCACTGGCCACCGTGCCGATGCTGGCGCGCAAGGGCCGGGCCAGCTATCTGGGCGAACGCAGCGTCGGCCACCAGGACCCCGGCGCCACCTCGTCCGCGCTGATCGTCGCGGCGCTGGCGGAGGCCGTCCGATGACCGAGGACAGTGGGGAGAAGCTGGTCGGGGTCGTGGTCGTGTCGCACAGCGGGGAGGTCGCCGAGTCGGTCGCCCGGCTGGCCACCGCGCTGGCGGGTGGCGGCACCGCGCCCGTACGGGCCGCGGGCGGCACCCCGGACGGCGGTTTCGGCACCAGCGAGGAGCTGATACGCGAGGCGGCGTACGCCGTCGACCAGGGCGCCGGGGTGGCCATACTGGTCGACCTCGGCAGCGCCGTACTGACCGTCAAGGCGCTGCTGGCCGAGGAGGACGAGCTTCCGGAGGGCTCCCGGCTGGTGGACGCGCCGCTCGTGGAGGGCGCGGTGGCGGCCGTGGTCACCGCGTCCACGGGCGCGGACGTGGACACCGTCGCCGGAGCCGCCGCGGAGGCGTACGACTACCGCAAGGTCTGAAGCGGAGCGCACGGGCCCGGGGGCGTCGGACACCGCCCGCCCCCCGGGCCCGTTCGTATGGGTGCGGGGCCCGCAGCGGACGGCCCAAGTGTGGAGTCCCCGTACATATCCGAGCTGACATGCGCATTTCTACGGTGTGGGCACTCGCATCCGTCCCCGCACCCGCTCGGAAGTGGTAACCATGGCTCCTCCGACCAGCCCCGGATCGCTGCGCCGCGTCGTCGCGGCGAGCCTCATCGGCACCACCATCGAGTGGTACGACTTCTTCCTCTACGGGTCGGCCGCCGCGCTCGTCTTCAACAAGCTCTTCTTCCCCGACTCCGACCCGCTCGTCGGCACCCTGCTGTCGTTCCTGACGTACGCGGTCGGCTTCGCCGCCCGGCCGATCGGCGCCCTGGTGTTCGGGCACTACGGCGACCGGCTCGGGCGCAAGAAACTGCTGATCCTGAGCCTGCTGCTGATGGGCGGGGCGACCTGTGCGATCGGCCTGCTGCCGACGCACGCCACCGTCGGCTCGGCCGCGCCCGTCCTGCTCACCGCGCTGCGGCTGGTGCAGGGCTTCGCGCTCGGCGGCGAATGGGGCGGGGCGGTGCTGCTGGTGTCCGAGCACGGCGACGCGCGACGGCGCGGATTCTGGGCGTCCTGGCCACAGACCGGCGCCCCCGCCGGGCAGTTGCTGGCCACCGGGGTGCTGTCCGCGCTGACCGGGCTGCTCTCCGAGGGCTCCTTCGAGTCCTGGGGGTGGCGGGTGCCGTTCCTGCTCTCCGGTGTGCTGGTGCTGGTCGGCTTGTGGATTCGTCTCTCTGTCGATGAATCACCGGTGTTCAAGGCCGCGCTGGCCCAGGCCGAGGCGCGGAAGTCCGCCGACGTGGCGGAGAAGATGCCGCTGGTGGCCGTCCTGCGCCACCACTGGCGGGACGTCCTGGTCGCGATGGGCGCCAGGATGGCCGAGAACATCAGCTACTACGTGATCACGGCCTTCGTCCTCGTCTACGCCACCTCCGACCATGTGGGCCTCGGCAAGCAGACCGCGCTGAACGCCGTCCTCATCGCCTCCGCCGTGCACTTCGTGACGATCCCGGCCTGGGGCGCCCTCTCGGACCGCATCGGCCGCCGTCCGGTGTATCTGCTGGGCGCCGTGGGCGTCGGCGCGTGGGCGTTCCCCTTCTTCGCCCTCATCGACACGGAGGGCTTCGGGGCGCTGCTCCTCGCGGTCACGGTCGGGCTGGTCTTCCACGGTGCGATGTACGCGCCCCAGGCGGCCTTCTTCTCGGAGATGTTCGCGACGCGGATGCGGTACTCGGGCGCCTCGATCGGCGCCCAGTTCTCCTCGGTCGCGGCCGGGGCGCCCGCACCGCTGATCGCCACCGCGCTGCTGGCGGACTACGACAGCGCCACGCCGATCGCCCTGTACGTCATCGCGGCGGCGCTGCTGACGGTGGTGGCGGTCGGCGCGGCGAAGGAGACCCGCGAACGCGACCTGGCCGCCATCCGGCCGGGCGACGACGATGAGCCGCGGGCGGCGTCGGAGGCTTCCCGTTCGGCCTCGGCCTAGGGAGGGTGGGGTGTGTGCTCCACGGCCCCTGTCAGCCGGTGCAGCCGCAGCGCCAGCTGGATCTCCAGCGACCGCGCGGGCGACTGCCAGTCGGCGCCGAGCAGCCGCCCCACCCGCTCCAGCCGCTGCGCCACCGTGTTCACATGCACATGCAGCTCGTCCTTGGTGCGCGCCGGGCTCATCCCGCTGGCGAAGTACGCGTCGAGCGTGCGGACCAGCCCGGTGCCGCGCCGCGCGTCGTACTCCACGACCGCC
This sequence comes from Streptomyces botrytidirepellens, assembly GCF_003721215.1. Lineage (NCBI taxonomy): Bacteria > Bacillati > Actinomycetota > Actinomycetes > Kitasatosporales > Streptomycetaceae > Streptomyces > Streptomyces botrytidirepellens. Next base: position 308 of record NZ_RIBZ01000617.1, on the reverse strand, counting down.
CCGATGGTGCGCGTGACGAAGTCCCGCACCCGGGTGCCGTCCGGGGCGCCGTCCCGCGTACCGGCCAGCAGCAGGCCGAGGAAGCCGAAGTCCTCGGCGGCGGCCCCCTCACCGGCCCGGCCCAGCACCCGCAGCGCGGCCAGACAGCGCCGGGCCTCGGCATACGACGCCGCCACCTCGGCGGGGGCAGCGGCGGGCGCGGCCACGGGTGCGGAGGCGCCGACGGTGACGGGCGCGTGCACGGCGGTGCCCAGCTGCCGGGCGGTGCGGCGGGCGAGGGCGTCGGCGCTGTCGCCGTCGGCGAGCGG
>NZ_RIBZ01000614.1:0-4549 GCF_003721215.1 Streptomyces botrytidirepellens | reverse complement strand
GGCGCAGCGCGGCGAGCGCCACGCCGCCCGGCCGCCCGGCGCCGGGCGGCGCGGTGTCGGCTTGGGCAAGATCAGTCACGGCGACGATTATCGAGGATGTTGCCGGGGCCCGCCCGGGCCTGTGGATAACCGGCGGACGAACAGCCGACGGACGGGGGGAGGACGGTCGGGGGCCAACCGCTCGGCCTGACGGCGCACGGGAGACGGACGAGGGACGGACAAGGGACGGACGGAAGGCAGACAGGGCACAAAAGGGGAGAGGCGGAACGTACTCCACCGCCCTGGCCTGCGGCGATGCCCATAACATGACCTGCGGCACACGCCTCGCGCGGCGACTCGCGTACCCTGACCTCTCCACTCGTGCCTTCGCCGCCGGGCCGCCGGACGTCCCTACGAAGTGACGTTCGTCCCGTCCCGGCGCGACGCGAGCGCAAGACCAGGGAGGTGCGTACATGTCCGGGACGACCACGGCCCGCACTCGGCGGACGGCGGCCGTTCCCCGGCAATGGCTCGGTACCGAGGCGGGCGGCGGCGCGAACCGCTGGATCGTCCTCCTCGTGCTCTGCGTCAGCCTGCTGCTCGTCGCCGTGGACGCGACCGTGCTGCACGTCGCGGTTCCGGCCGTGACCGAGGACCTGCGGCCCGGCGCGATCGAGCTGCTGTGGATCGTGGACGCGTACCCGCTGGTCTGCGCCTCGCTGCTGATCCTCTTCGGCACCCTCGGCGACCGGGTCGGCCGCCGCCGGGTACTGCTGCTCGGCTATGCCTTCTTCGGCGCCGCCTCGGCGCTCGCCGCCTTCGCCGCCACCCCCCAGATCCTCATCGTGGCCCGTGCCCTGCTGGGCGTCGGCGGCGCGATGATCATGCCCGCGACGCTGTCGATCCTGCGCCAGGTCTTCCCGGACCGCCGGGAACGGGCCCTGGCCATCGGCATCTGGAGCGCGGTCGCGGCGGTCGGCGCGGCGGTCGGCCCGCTGCTCGGCGGCTTCCTGGTCGAGAACTTCTGGTGGGGCTCGGTCTTCCTGGTCAACCTCCCGCTGATGGCCGTGGCGCTGCCCGTCGGCCGCTGGCTGCTGCCGGAGTCCACCGGCGACCGGGACGGCCCCTGGGACGTGCTGGGCGCGCTCATGGCCGCCGGCGGGCTGTTCTGCCTCGTCTTCGGCGTGAAGCGGATGGGCAGCGGCACCGGGCTGCTGGACGCGCTCACCGCCGCCCCGGTGCTGATCGGGCTGGTGGTGCTGGTGCTCTTCGTCCGCCGCCAGCGGCGCCGTACGCATCCGCTGGTCGACCTCAAGCTGTTCGCCCGGCCCGCCTTCTCGATCTCCGTCGGCTGCATCGTGGTCGCCCTGCTCGCGCTCGTCGGCCTGGAGCTGATAGCCGCGCAGTACCTTCAGCTCGTCCTCGGGCTCACCCCGCTGGAGACCGGGCTGAGGCTGCTGCCCCTCACCTTCGCCGCCATGGCCGCCGGGCTCGTCGGCTCCCGGATGCTCCAGCGGCTCGGCCCCCGCATGATGGTGGGGCTCGGCTTCGTGCTCACCGCCGCCGGTGTGCTGTCGCTCATCACCATGGGCCAGTCCGACCAGCCCGCGGTGCTCGTGGGCGGCTTCGTCGTCCTCGGCTTCGGCCTGGAGACCACGCTGTTCAGCGCGTACGAGTCCATGCTCAACGAGGCCTCCGCCAAGTCGGCGGGCGGCGCCGCCGCCATCGGTGAGACCTCCTACCAGCTCGGCGCCGGTATCGGCATAGCCCTCCTGGGCAGCGTCATGAACGCCGCCTACAAGCCGGGCGTCTCCTCGGTGACCGGGGTGCCCGGCAAGGCCAGCGCCGACGCGAGCCAGTCGCTGGGCGCGGCGTACGAGGTCTCCGCCCAGCTCGGCGGGAAGTCCGGGGCCGCCCTGATGGCCGCGGCCCGCGCGTCCTTCGTCCACGGGCTGCACGTGACGCTCGCGGTCAGCGCCGGTCTGCTGCTGATGGGCGCCCTGGCCGCGCTGCGGCTGCCGAAGACCATGGAGTGCGCGCCCGCCGGCGAGGACGACGCGGACGGCACGTGTCCCGCCGGGGCCGCGGACGCTCCCCGCACCGCGGACGCCCCGGACGCCGAGGAGATCGCGGACACCCCGCCGCGCCGCGACCCGGCCGCCGTCGTCGGCGCCGAGTCCCGGAGCTGACCCGCAGCCCCACGGGCGAGGCACCCGGCTGATCCAACACGGTCTGGACGGCAGGCGTTACCCGGCCGTAGCGTCAGCGGCCGGAAGCCACATCGAACCGGAGGTCGCTCCCCATGTCCGCTGGCACCCTGCCGCCGTTCGACCCCGACGACCCGCTGGGCATCGACGACCTGCTGGAGCCGGAGGACCTGGCGGTACGGACCACCGTGCGGCAGTGGGCCGCCGACCGCGTCCTGCCCCACATCGCCGACTGGTACGAGCGTGGCGAACTGCCCGGCATCCGCGAACTGACCCGCGAACTCGGCTCCCTCGGCGCGCTCGGCATGTCCCTCACCGGCTACGGTTGCGCGGGCGCCAGCGCCGTCCAGTACGGGCTGGCCTGTCTGGAGCTGGAGGCCGCCGACTCCGGCATCCGCTCCCTGGTCTCGGTGCAGGGCTCGCTCGCCATGTACGCCATCCACCGCTTCGGTTCCGAGGAGCAGAAGCAGCAGTGGCTGCCGCGGATGGCCTCCGGCGAGGTCATCGGCTGCTTCGGGCTCACCGAACCCGACCACGGCTCCGACCCGGCCGGTATGCGCACGTACGCCAAGCGGGACGGCACGGACTGGGTGCTGACCGGCCGTAAGATGTGGATCACCAATGGCTCGGTGGCCGGGGTCGCGGTGGTGTGGGCCCGCACCGACGAGGGCGTCCGCGGCTTCGCCGTCCCCACCGACGCGCCCGGCTTCTCCGCCCCCGAGATCAAGCACAAGTGGTCGCTGCGCGCCTCGGTCACCAGTGAACTCGTCCTGGACGAGGTGCGGCTGCCCGCCGACGCCGTACTGCCCGAGGTCACCGGGCTGCGTGGACCGCTGAGCTGTCTGAGCCACGCCCGCTACGGCATCATCTGGGGCGCGCTGGGCGCGGCGCGCGCGTCCTTCGCGTCGGCGCTGGAGTACGCCCGCACCCGGGAGCAGTTCGGGCGGCCCATCGGGGGCTTCCAGCTCACCCAGGCCAAGCTCGCCGACATGGCGGTGGAACTGCACAAGGGCGTGCTGCTCGCCCATCATCTGGGGCGGCGGATGGACGCGGGGCGGCTGCGTCCGGAGCAGGTCAGCTTCGGCAAGCTGAACAATGTGCGCGAGGCGATCGAGATCTGCCGCACGGCCCGGACCATCCTGGGCGCCAACGGGATCTCCCTGGAGTACCCGGTGATGCGGCACGCGACGAATCTGGAATCGGTGCTCACCTACGAGGGCACCGTCGAAATGCACCAACTGGTGCTCGGCAAGGCGCTCACCGGTCTGGATGCCTTCCGGTGAGCGGCCTCGCCGAGCTCAGCTCTGGTTGAAGAAGCCGCCGATTCCGCGGCTGGGCTCCCCGCTGACGATCTGGTAGTCGGCGGGGGTGAGGAGGAAGACGCGGTTGGCGACGCGCTCGATGGAGCCGCGGAGCCCGAACGTCAGTCCGGCGGCGAAATCCACCACGCGCTTGGCGTCGGCGGGCTCCATCGTCGTCAGGTTGACGATGACCGGAATTCCCTCCCGGAACATCTCACCGATTCCGCGGGCGTCCCGGAACCCGTCCGGGGTGACCGTCGCGATCCGCGTGCCCTGGTCCTGTGCGGCCTGGTCGGCCACCCGCACCCGCGGGTCGGTCACCCAGGAGTCGCCGGGCTCGGGCCCCTCGGCGTAGTCGTCGTCGTAGTAGCGCTCGTCATCGCTGTCGTCGACGAGGCCAAGCCAAGCGCTCGCCTTGCGCACCGATCCCATGGACGCCTCCTCTCCTCTTTACGGTGTGTACTGTCCGCCCCTCTATGGTCGTCCATGATGCGGATGATGTGCCACGTGGATTGCGGCCGCACAGCGGATTTGTGACGTTACCGGTGCACAACGTTTGGCGCCATATCAGGGTTGCACCTGATGAAGGGGGCTGACGGAGCGCTGGGTAGACTCCGCAGGCCGGACGGGTGACACCGGGGACGTACGGGTGAACGGGGACAGTTTTGTTTGGCATTATCCGGCCTTGTCGGCACCGGCTGTCGCAAAACCTGCGGACGGAATGGATGGCGCATCTGTGCGGGTTGTGCCTCGCGCTGCGCGGTGAGCACGGTCAGTTCGCCCGCGTCGCCACCAACTACGACGGGCTGGTCATATCTGTTCTGGTGGAGGCTCAGGCCGGTCGCTCCGACGGCTGGCGGCGCACCGCGGGGCCGTGTCCGCTGCGCGGGATGCGCACCGCGTCGGTGGCGCAGGGGGAGGGCGCGCGGCTCGCGGCGACCGTCTCGCTGGTGCTGGCCTCCGCGAAGGTACGGGACCATGTGGCGGACGGCGACGGGGCGTTGGCCCGCCGTCCGGTCGCCGCGGCCGCCCGCCGGGTGGCCGGGCGGTGGGACCGGGCGG
>NZ_RIBZ01000613.1:0-4428 GCF_003721215.1 Streptomyces botrytidirepellens | reverse complement strand
CCGACGACGAGCCCGGCCGCGCCCGCGGCGCCGGCCGTGCCCAGCAGACGGCGCCGGGACACCCCGGCGGGGGCGGTGTGCCGGTCCTGCGGTGTATCGGGGGATTCAGGGGTTTCGGGGGCCTTCGGGGCCTGCCGAGTGGTCATTGTGCGACCTTCACGTTCCTGGTCTCCGTCACCTGGTCGATGTCGGAGGTGCGTACGGTCAGGGAGAGCAGCCACTTCCCGGCCATGGGGAGCTGCACGCTCTGGGCGCTCCAGTGTCCGGTGGAGCGGTGCTTGAGGGGGATCGACAGCGGGCCCAGGCCCTTCTGCTTGAGCGTCAGGGAGACCTTCACCTCCGGCACGTCGATCGGGCGGTCGGCGAAGTCGCTGATGAAGACGTTGAGGGCGTTGTCGCCGGGCAGCGCCGGGTCGAGCATGACGATGGCCTTGCCGCGCCCGCTCTTGGGGCCGGTGTTGTACGGGATCGACACGCTCACCGGATCGACGTTCAGCCCACCGGGGTCCGCGGCCGCGGCCGCGGGCTTCCCGGTCTCCGCCCGGCCCGGCTGGGTGCCGCTCAGCACGGTGGTCACCGCGAGCAGCACGGCGGCCACGACGGTCTCGGCGATCACGGAGCGGCGCAGTCCGCTGCGCTGCGGGTCGGCGTCGCGCTCCCGCTGGGCGGCGGTCTTGTCCTTGGCAGCGCGCTGACGGGCGAGCTGGGCGGCGCGTACGGGGTCGTCGTCCGCCCCCTCACCGTCCCCGGTCTTCGCCGGGACGCCGCCCTTGTCGCCGGACGCGGCTGCCTCACCGGACGCGGAGTCCGCGGGGGACTCCGCGCCGGAACCCTCGCCGGAGCTGTCGTCCGAGCCGGAGTCGGCTCCGGCGGCGCCGGTACGGACCGGCTCCTTCACCACCGCCTTGGCCTCCGTCCGGACCTCCGCTTCCGCCGCCACCTGTGCCTTCTCCGCGCTTCCGGCGTCCGTCAGGCGGGCGGTCCAGCGGCGCGAGACGGCGGCGATGCCGACGAGCACCGCCACCAGCGCCACCTTGATCAGCAGCCACCGCCCGTACTCGGTGCCGGTGAGCGCCTTCCAGGAGCCGACCTGCCGCCACGACTGGTACAGCCCGGTGAGGACCAGGGCGATGACGGAGCCGAAGGCGAGCCGGGAGAAGCGGAGCACGGCCGCCCGCTCGATCGGCACGCCCGCGCGGAGCGTGACCGCGAGCGAGGCCAGACCGCCCAGCCACACCCCGACCGCGACCAGGTGGATCACGTCGACCGGCATGGCCAGCTGCCGCTGGATACCGACCGAGGCGTGCTCGGCCATGGCCCAGGTCGCGGCGAGGCCCACCGTGGCGACGACGCCGCCGAAGCCGAGCCCGAAGGCGAGGTCCTGGCGCCGCTTGGCGTCTTCCTCGGCCGCCTCGGTGCGGCGGGTGTACGAGCCGAAGAGCACGGCCAGGAAGACGGCGGCCACGCCGAGCAGCAGCAGCCGGGACAGCAGCGCCGCGCCCGGCTTGGTGTCGAGGACGTCGCCGAGCCCGCCGAGGTCGAAGACCGTGCCGAGCCCCTCGGAGTTGGCGTAGGGCCCGCGCAGCAGCAACAGCAGCAGGGTGGCGCCGAAGAGCGTCGCCCAGCCGCCGACGGCGATCTTCCGGACCGGGCGGGAGGAGCGGCACACCCCGGCGAACACGCTAGCGCCGACCAGCGCCGCGAAGCCGCCGTAGGCTGCGTACCGCCCGATGCCGTACAGGGCCGTGACCGTGCTGTCGCCGCCCTCGCCCGTCGGCGCCTTGACCGAGGTCTTGGACGGGGCGCCGATGGAGAAGGTGAACGCGCCGCTCACCGGGTGGCTGTCCTCCGAGACCGCCTTCCACGCCACCGTGTAGGTGCCGTCGGACAGCCCGGAGCGCAGCGCGACCGACGCGGTCGACGACTTGCCGCCCACGTGCGCCGCCTTCCCGGCGTCCACGCGCTTGCCCTTGGGGTCCAGGACGCGCACCGCGTCCCGGCCGAGCAGCACGCCCTCCGTGAAGGTGAGCGAGACGTCCGACGGCGCGGACTTCACCACCGCACCCTCACCGGGGCTGGTGGAGGTGAGCGCGGCGTGCGCGGACGCGGGTCCGGCGCCGAAGCTCAGCGCGCACAGCAGCGAGGCGAGCAGCGTGCCGAGGACCGACAGCAGCCGCCGGGCGGTGACGGAGATCCGGGCACCGGGCCGGGGCCGGGCGGTCGGGGAGGTCAGCGAGGGCATCGGCTGTCAGTCCTTGGGACGGTACGTCATCGGCTCGACCGGGACCTTGATCGTGACGGGGTCGGAGGTGGCGAAGTGCAGGGTGAATTCGACCTTCTCACCGACCTTCGGACGGTGGACCAGTTTTGTCAGCATCAGATGATCGCCGCCGCTGGTCAGCTTCAGTGCGCCGTCCGCGGGCACGTCGAGCGAGCCGACCTGCTTCATCTGGGTGCCCTTGGTGGTGTGCATCGTGACGTCGTGGGCGAGCGGGGTGGTGACGGACGTCAGCTTGTCCGCGCCGCCCCCCTTGTTGGTCACGGTCAGGAAGCCCGCCGCCATGTCGGCCATCGCGGGCCGCGGGATGTAGGCGCCGCCGACGGACAGCTCGGGGCGGTCCCCGCTGCCGCCCTCGTCGCCGCAGGCGGCGAGCGTGCCGGTCAGTCCGAGGGCGAGGGCGGCAGCGGCGGCGGCCCGGTGCCGGGCGGTCACGGGTTCTCCCCCTTGATGATCTTCGGGAGGTCCTTGGCGTACTGCTGAGGCGAGGTCGACGTGGTGTAGATCCAGTGGCCCTTGTCGTCCTTGGGCGAGAAACCCATCACCTGGGCGCCGTGGTTGACGATGACGCTGCCGTCCTTCTCCTTCTTCGGCTTCTCGATGAAGATGCCGAGTGGCTTGGCCCCGGCCTGGATGGTGTCGAAGTCGCCGGTCAGCCCGACGAAGTCCTTGCCGCCCTGGGCGTCCAGCCACTTCCGCATCCGCTGCGGGGTGTCGCGCTCCGGGTCGGTGGTGACGAACACGACCCGCAGCTTCTCCCGCTCGGCCTTGGACAGCTTCGACACGGCGATGCCGAGGTTGCTCATGGTCAGCGGACAGACGTCCGGGCAGTGGGTGTAGCCGAAGAAGACCAGGGTCGGGCGGCCCTTGGTCTCTTTGAGCAGGTCGTACTTCTTGCCCTCGGTGTCGGTGAGGACCAGGTCGGGCTTGGTCTTGGCGTCGTTGTTCAGGACGATCGCCTGTCCCGTCTTCCGGCCGCCCGAGACGCTGGCGGCGCTGTCCCCCTTGTCACCGCCGTCGCCGGAGCCGCCGCAGGCGGTGAGGGTGAGCGCCGCGGCGACGACGAGGGCGGAGCCCAGGATCTTGGTGCGCATGGAGCTGTTCTCCAAAGAGATCGTTGGATCGGTGCTGCGTGACGGCGGCGGGCCCGTGGCCGCCGCCGTCACGCGGGGTACCGGCTGGTCAGGCTGGTCGGCTCTGGTCAGGCGGAGCGGCGGCGGCCCGCGAGGACACCGAAGGTGACCCCGGCGGCGCCGATGACGATGCCCGCGATGCCCAGCACCCGTGCGGTGGTGTCGGTGCCGTCGTCGTCCGACTCCGACGCGGTCTTCGCCGTGTCGCCGGACGCCGTGGCCTTCGTCCCCTCCGCGTCACCCGCGCTCGCGGAGCCGTGCCCGTGCGAGCCCTCGGCCGCGTCGGTGAGCTCGAGGACCGGCGCCGGGTTCTCGGGCTCGGGCGCGCCCTCCTTCGGCTCCTCGATCCAGCGCACGACCTGCTTGTCGTCGTACGTCTGGAGGGCCTTGAAGGCGAGCTGGTCGGCGTCCTTCGGCAGCGGGCCGACCGAGACCGGGAACTGCTGGAACATGCCCGGCTCGATCTTTCCGCCGGTCCAGGTGATCTTGGTGACCGCCTCGGTCACCTTGCCGTCGTCCGTCTCGATGGGCTTGGGCAGCTTGGACTTGGTGACCTTCACGTCCCAGCCGGGCACCGGCTGGGGCATGACGGAGGCGAGCGGATGGTCGGTGGGCAGGTTGACCTCGAGCTTGACCGTCGAGGAGTCGTCCCGCTCGTTGGGCACCTTGAAGTCGACGGTGCTGTAGCCGCCCTTCTCGGCCCGCTCCGGCTGCACGGTGACGTGCGCGAAGGCGGGGCCCGCGGCGAGCAGCACCAGGGCGCCCGCGGTGAGACCTCCGAGAACCGGCAGACGACGACGCTTGGCGTTCATGTCAAACGCTCCAGATGAGGAGTGATCGGTGAGGTGGCGCGCGTGCGGCTCCGGCACGGCCACCCTCCGGTCCCGCTGGAGGAGTGTCGCGTCAGGCCGCGAGGTCGTACGCCGGAGGACCCCGCCTGATCACGCTGTGCTGGAGGACGACGGCCGTCGTCCCGCCCTCGTCCGCCCCGTCCATGCGCGGGCGGGGCGGACGAGG
>NZ_RIBZ01000611.1:0-4423 GCF_003721215.1 Streptomyces botrytidirepellens | reverse complement strand
CGCTGCCGAGCGGCGCCGGGACGGCCCCCGTCCGGGGCGCTCGACCCTCTCGCCGGGCGCCGTGCGCGGCGGCCCGCAACCCCTGGCCCCCACGTGGCCGCTGCGCGGCGGGCCGCTCCTGTCGAACGCCGTGGGCGGGGGCGTCCCCGTCCCCCCTTCCGGGCCCACCGGCAGCCGCAACTCCACCACCAGCCCCCGTGGCTCGGTGGCGCGGAGTGTCAGTCGCGGCGTGGGACACGGCGCTGCCGGGGGCGGGGGTGACCCCCGTTTCGGGAAGGGGCGGGGTAGGGGAGAGGAACTCGCCCTAGCCCACCGGCAGGCGCAGCTCCACCACCAGGCCGCGCGGCTCGGCGGAGCGCAGCGTCAGCTCGGCGCCGCAGGAGCGGGCCAGCTCGGCGGCGATGGCCAGGCCCAGGCCGCTGCCGGGGACGTTCCCGTGGTCCGGGGCGCGCCAGAAGCGGCCGGGGGCCGCGGCCAGCTGTTCGGGGGCGAGCCCGGGGCCGTCGTCGGCGATCCGCAGCGCTCCGGCGGCGTCGAGCGAGACGGTGACCGTGCCGCCGGACGGCACGAACTTGGCCGAGTTGTCCAGCGCGATGTCCGCGATCCGGGCGGCCGGGGCGGGCAGCGGCGGGGCGTCGGGGCCCGCCCGGTCGACATCCACCACCAGGGTCAGCCCCCGCGCCGCGTGCACCTCGCGCCAGGTGCCGAGCCGCGCGGCGAGCGCCGCGGGCGGGATCGGCTCGGGGGCGGCCGCCCCGGCCTCCACCCGGGCCAGCTCCAGCAGGTCTTCCAGCAGCTCGGCCAGCCGGTCGACCTCCGCGAGCGCTTCGGCGTAGTCGACGGTCCCGCTGTTCCGCAGGTGCGGCTCCAGGTTCTCCAGCCGCAGCGACAGGACGGTCAGCGGGGTGCGCAGTTCGTGCGAGGCGTCCGCGACGAAGGCGCGCTGCCGCTCCAGGGCGGTGGAGACCGCGTCGGCCATGGCGTTGAACCGCCGCTCCAGCAGCCGCAGCTCGGCGGGGCCGTGGCCGCCGTCGCGCACCCGGGCGTCCATCCGGCCCTCGGCGATCGCCCGGGTGGTGAGGTCCAGTTCGGTCACCGGCCGCAGGATCCACCGCGCGAGGCGGCGCGCGGCGATCAGGGCGCAGGCCACCGCGATCAGGGAGCCGCCCGCGACCGCCGCCCAGACGAACGCCACGTCGCGCCGGGCGGTGGCCGTGGCCACCCGCATGAGGACCACGCCGGAGACCTGGGCGTCCCGGCCGACCGGCTCGGCGATCACCACCGACCCCGGGCCGAACGGGGTGACCAGGGGGACGCTTCCGGTGGTACGTCCGGACAGCGCCCGCTCGGCGGGCTCGCGCTCCCAGGCCCCGCCGCCCGCCACCCGCTCGCCGTCCCGGCCCCGGATCTCCACCGCGGTGCCGTACAGACCGTGGTAGCGGGAGACCTCCTGGACGAGCCCGGTGGTGTACCCGTCGCGGATCGCCTGATCGGCGAGTTCGGCGAGGCGGGTCGCGTCCGCGCGCCGCTCCAGCAGCAGTTGCCCCGTGCGGTGCGAGGAGTACGCGCGGGCGAAGGGCACCGCGAGCGCGGCCACCAGGCAGGCGATGAGCACGGTGTAGACCGTCAGGATCCTCAGGTGCATCCGCCGGTTCCCAGCCGGTATCCGGTGCCGCGCAGCGTCTCCACCAGCTCCGGACGGCCGGTCTTGGAACGGATTCCGGCGATGTGGACGTCGAGGGAGCGGGACGCCGACAGCAGCAGGTCGCCCCAGATCGCGTCCAGGATCTCCTCCCGGCTGCGGACGACACCGGGTTCGCGGGCGAGCAGCGCCAGCACGTCGAACTCCCGGCGGGTGAGGGCGACGGGGTGGCCGTCCACCTCCAGCTGCCGGGTGGCCAGGTCGATGCGTACGCCGCCGACCGCGACCACCGGGCCCGCGGCCGTGAGCGGCCGGGTGCCGCGCCGTACGACGGCCTCCATGCGCGCGATCAGCTCGGCCGTGCGGAACGGCTTGACCAGGTAGTCGTCGGCGCCGCCGCGCAGGGACCGCAGCACGTCCCGCTCGGCGGCCCGGGCGGTGACCACGATGACCGGGACGGCGGAGGCGCGGCGCAGCCTGCGCAGCGCCTCCAGCCCGTCCATGTCGGGCAGCCCCAGGTCGAGCAGGACGAAGTCGGCGCCGTCCTTGAGCCGGAGCGCGTCGTCGGCGCGCCCGGCGCGGACGACCTGGTGCCCCAGCCGGTCGAGCGCCGAGGTCAGCGCGGCCGCCAGCCGGTCGTCGTCTTCGACCAGGAGAACGTGCATGGGCTTCAGGGTAAGCGGCGGCCCGAGGTCTCAGACAGCGGTCTTCCGCAGGCCCTCGGAGGCCGATTCCCCGGCCGCCTCCCGGGTGAGGGCGGTGTCCCGGGTCTCGCGCATGGTGAGGTAGACGATGAGCGAGACGGCGGCGCAGCCGGAGACATACCAGTAGAAACCGGACTCCGCTCCGGCCTTCTTGAACCACAGCGCCACATACTCCGCCGTGCCGCCGAACAGCGCGTTGGCCAACGCGTACGGCAGGGCCACCCCGAGCGCCCGGACATGGGTGGGGAACAGCTCGGCCTTCACCACCGCGTTGATGGAGGTGTAGCCGGTGATGATGACCAGCGCGGCGAGCGAGAGCACCAGCGCGCCGAGGAAGGTGTCGGTGTTCGCGAGCGCGGTCATGATGGGCACGGTGCCGAGCATCGAGCCGAAGCCGAAGGTGATCAGCAGCGGCCGTCGGCCGATCCGGTCCGACAGCGATCCGGCCGCCGGCTGGATCAGCATGAACAGGAACAGCGCGCAGAAGCTCACCAGCGACGCGTCGGACTTGCTCAGCCCGGCGGTGTTCGACAGGTATTTGGTGAGGTAGGTGGTGTACGTGTAGTACGCGACCGTGCCGCCCATGGTCAGCGCGATGACCAGCGCCGCCTCCTTGCGGTGGCGCAGCAGCTGGCGCAGGGTCCCGCGCTCGGCCGTCCCCCCGCCGGTGCCCTCTTCCTCGGTGTACGCCTCGGTCTCCAGCAGGTTGCGCCGCAGCCAGAAGACCACCGCGGCGGCCACGGCACCCACGATGAACGGGATGCGCCAGCCGTACGAGTGCAGCTCATCGTCGGACATGGTGCGCTGGAGCACGATCAGCAGTCCGAGGCCGATGAGCTGGCCCATGGTCATGGAGACGTACTGGAAGCTGGAGACGAAGCCACGGCGGCCGGGCTGGGACGCCTCGGTGAGATAGGTGGCGCTGGCCGCGTACTCGCCTCCGACCGAGAGGCCCTGGAGCAGCCGGGCCACCAGCAGGATGAACGCGCCGAAGTACCCCACCTGGTCATACGTCGGCGCGATGGCGATGAGCAGCGCGCTGGCCGACATCAGCGTCACGGTGAGGGTGAGCGCGGCCTTGCGTCCGCGCCGGTCGGCGTACCGGCCCAGCAGCCAGCCGCCGATGGGGCGCATGAAGAATCCCACGGCGAAGATGCCCGCGGTGTTGAGGAGTTGCGCGGTGTCATTGCCCTTGGGGAAGAAGGCACCGGCGAAGTAGGTGGCGAAGCTGGCGTAGACGAACCAGTCGAACCATTCGACGAGATTGCCGATCGAGCCGCCGAGCACGGCTCGCCAGGGGGTACGGGGGTGTGCTGCTGAGCCGGTGTCGCTCACTGGGCCTCCAGATACGTGCGGAAGCGGGTCGGCCGCTCGTTGAGGCGGTCGTCGCGCAACGCAGCGTCGGTGCGGACAGGGGCCGGCGTACAGACTCCGGACCGAGAGCTAACGTCCGGTTAACACAGTCGGCGGTTTTCTCTCTCCAGGAGACCGGCAGGGGCTCGAGACTCTTGGGCGGGTCTCAGGAGGTGCGAACGCGCTCCGTAGGGAGCGTTCGCCCAAGTGACAGCGCTGCGCTGATTTGCCTCCGCTGGGAGGGCTCCCGGTCGGGCAAGCCCCTTTCGGCAAGATTGCGCACGCCGGAGGAGCTTCGCCGGGCCCCGTTCCGTCCCGGTTGGAACCGGACCGAGCCGGACCTTAGGGAGGGTTTAAGGAGGGTTCCGAGACAGCGCGGATGATCTTCCCTCACGCCGCGACTTGGGCTCGGACGGGCCGTGCTGTCAGACGGGTGACATGGGCCCTGTGGTCCTCCACCTGCTCGTCAAGAAGGTGGTTGTAAGTGCGCCGGATCTCCTGGACGCTGTCGCCAACCCACAGAGCCACAGTCTCGGGCGGCACTGCGGGTGCCGATAAATCATCCACGCAGCTCAGGCTGCGTGCTGGTACTCGTGGAGCGCTCCGCCGAGTCGGTCTCGTCGGTCGATTTCCATGTGGGCGAGCTGGGCTTGTTTGGCGATGGGTGCGGGTAGCGGGCGGCATGGGGCGGCTTGCTCGAGTGCCCTGTGCGGGCGGTGTTCGT
>NZ_RIBZ01000615.1:0-4386 GCF_003721215.1 Streptomyces botrytidirepellens | reverse complement strand
CGCGCTCGGCGGCACCGGCCTGACCGCCTTCCCGGGCGCCGCCGCCGAGGCCAACGGCAACGCCCTCCCGTCCCAGGACCGTCCGGGGGCGCCTGTCTCCGCCGCGGCTTCCGGCGGTGCCGCGGCCGGTGCGGACGAGCCGGGCGACGCCGAGGCGGACGTGCCCGATGACACGGCGACCGTGCCGCTCGGCGGCACCGGCGTACCCGGTCAGCGGCGTCCCGAGCCGACCCCCGAGGAGCCGTCCGCCGCGCAGGACACGGGCCCCGAGCCGGTGTCGTGGGCGGCCCCCGGTGAGGCCTGGGCGGGCGCCGCGGACGAGGATCCGTACCGCATGGAGCCGACGCCGCCGCGCGGGCATCCGGCGCCCGGCGCGGGGGAGGAGCTGCCGGTCCTGCCGAAGCGCACTCCCAAGACGCCCACGGTCGCCGAGCCCGACGTGCCCGCCGAGCCCACCGTGCCCGCCGCCGAGCGGACGATGGAGCTGACCGTGCCCGGCGGCGAGCAGGCGTTCGACAGCCGCGCCGTACGGCCCGCCGGTGCGGACGCCTGGGGCCCGGCGGAGCCGTCCGGTACGGCGGAACCGGCCGGTCCGGTCGACCCGTACGCGATCGGCCCCGACCAGCACTCCCACGCCCCGGAGCCGACCGGCGAACTGCGCCGCACCGACAAGGGACTTCCCAAGCGGACACCGCGGAACGTGGCCCGCCGCGACCCCGACCCGCAGGAGCGGACGGGGTCGGTGAACGCGGAGGAATTGCGGCGTAGGCTGGGCGGGTTTCAGCGCGGTGCGCGGGACGGCCGACGGGACGCGGAGGCCGAGATCGCCGCACGTGACACGGCCGGAGAGCAGGGCACGGCCGCAGAGCAGGGCACGGCGTCCGGGCAGCAGGGCACGGCCGGACGGCGCGGTACGGCCGGAGAGCAGGGCGCGGCCGGGCAGCGGGGCACGGCGCAAACGGGGGCGCAGGACGGGGGCGGCACGGTTGAGGAGGCACGCGGGTGAATGCGCCCAGTAGTACCTACGGGTTGAGTTCCGAGGCCCGTAATCTGCACTGGCTGCTGTCGAGCCTGGTCGAGGAGGTGCCCGGCGTCCGCTCGGTGGCCGTCGTCTCGTCCGACGGGCTGATGCTGCTGTCCTCCGACGCGCGGCACACCGCCGCCCCCGCGGGCCCGACCACCCAGGACGGCCCGAAGGGCTCCACCGCGGACCTCGCGACGATCGTGTCGGGGCTGGGCAGTCTGACGCTCGGCGCGGCGAAGCTGATGGACGGCGGCAGCGTCAAGCAGACGGTGGTGGCGATGGACGAGGGCAGTCTCTTCGTCATGGCGATCAGCGACGGGTCGCTGCTGGGGGTGCACGCCACCCCGGACTGCGACATGGCCGTCGTCGCGTACCACATGGCGCTGTTCGTGGGCCGGGCCGGGCATGTGCTCACCCCCGAACTGCGCTCCGAACTACGGAGGTCGCTGGAGTCGGCGCAGTGACGGCAGGGTCCGGCCGGGGCGCGCGCAGACCGGCCCGGGTGCGTCCGTACTCGCTCACCGGCGGCCGCACCCGCTCGGGACACGTGCTGCTGGTGGAGACGTTCGTGGCGTCGCTGGAGCCCGCCGACGGGCCCGCGGACGGGCCGGGTGACCCGGTGCCGACGACCGGCACTCCGGGGACGCGGATGCTGCCGGAGATACGGGCCATCATCGAGCTGTGCCGCAGGATGCGTTCGGTCGCGGAGGTCTCCGCGATGCTCAAGATTCCGCTGGGCGTGGTGCGCGTCCTGCTCAGCGACCTCGCCGACCAGGGAAAGATCCGTGTGTACGGCACCGGGCGGGGCCCGGGACAGCCGGATCGCGCGTTGCTCGAAAGGGTGCTCGTTGGACTTCGCAGACTCTGAGACGATGACGGTGACGCCGCCGCATGTGTCGGAGATACCCGGCGCCGGTATACCCGGCGCCGACGAGAAACTTCAGAGCTGGCAGATAGACCGTTCGCGGGCACCGATCGCCACCAAGATAGTGATAGCGGGGGGTTTCGGCGTCGGGAAGACGACGTTCGTGGGCTCGGTCTCGGAGATCACTCCGCTTCAGACCGAGGCCCTGATGACGCAGGCCAGCGAGGACGTGGACGACCTCGGCGCGACGCCCGAGAAGCTGACCACGACCGTCGCGATGGACTTCGGGCGGATCACGCTCGAATCCGATCTGGTGCTCTATCTCTTCGGCACCCCGGGCCAGCAGCGGTTCTGGTTCATGTGGGACGACCTGATGCGCGGGGCGATCGGGGCGGTCGTGATGGCCGACACCCGGCGGCTGGAGGACAGCTTCCCGGCGCTGGACTACTTCGAGAGTCTCGGCCTGCCGTACGTGGTGGCGGTCAACCACTTCGAGGGGACCCCGCTCTACGGTCCCGAGGACGTCCGGGACGCGCTCTCCGTATCGCCCGGGGTACCGGTGGTGACCATGGACGCGCGGCAGCGGGTCACGGTGGTGGACGCGCTGCTCGCCCTGGTGGGCCACGCGGTTGACGTCTCACCCGGGTGAACTAACCTCAGCTCCGCTCGCGGAATGGAATGCCCCGTTCCTCTTCCTGTCCTGAGCCTGAGAGAGAGCTACAGTCATGCGGAAAATACTCATCGTCGGAGCCGGACAGTCCGGTCTCCAACTCGCCCTCGGACTCCAGGCCGAGGGCTACGAGGTCACCTTGATGGCCAACCGCACGGCTGAGGAGATCCGCTCCGGGCGCGTCATGTCCACGCAGTGCATGTTCCACACCGCGCTCCAGCACGAGCGCGACCTGAAGCTCAACTTCTGGGAGGAGCAGGCGCCGCGCATCGAGGGCCTCGGCGTGTCCGTCGCCGGACCGCCGACGCCCGAGGGCCCGCACGCCCGTGCCATCGACTGGGTCGGACGGCTCGACGGGTACGCCCAGTCCGTCGACCAGCGGATCAAGATGGCGGGCTGGATGGAGCTGTTCGAACAGCGCGGCGGCCAACTGGTCATCCACGGTGTGTCCGTCTCCGACCTGGACTTCTTCACCCAGAGCCACGATCTGGTGCTGGTGGCCGCGGGCAAGGGCGAACTGGTCTCGCTCTTCGGCCGCGACGCCGCCCGCTCCCCGTACGACACCCCGCAGCGCGCGCTGGCCGTCTCGTACGTGCACGGGCTCGGCCCGCGCCCCGAGCACCCGGACTACGACGCGGTGCGCTGCAACCTGGTCCCCGGCGTCGGTGAGCTGTTCGTCATGCCGACCCTCACCACCAGCGGGCGCGCCGACATCCTCTTCTGGGAGGGCGTCCCGGGCGGCCCGGTCGACGCGTTCCAGGGCGTCACCGACCCGTCCGAGCACCTGGCCACCACGCTGGAGCTGATGGAGCGGTTCACTCCGTGGGAGTACGCGCGGGCCACCAAGGTCGAGCTGACCGACGCGGGCGGCACGCTCGCCGGGCGGTACGCCCCGACCGTACGCAACCCGATCGGCGAACTGCCCGGCGGTGGCCTGGTGCTCGGTGTCGCCGACGTCGTGGTCGCCAACGACCCGATCACCGGCCAGGGCTCCAACTCGGCCGCCAAATGCGCCGCGTCCTACCTGGACAGCATCGTCGCCCACGGCGACCGGCCGTTCGACGCCGCGTGGATGCGGGACACCTTCGACCGCTACTGGGCGACCGCCCGGCACGTCACCAAGTGGACGAACGCGATGCTCGCCCCGCCGCCGGAGCACATCGTGGAACTGCTCGGCGCGGCGGGCGGCCTGCCGCCGGTGGCCGACCGGATCGCCAACGGCTTCGACGACCCGTCCGACTTCGAGCACTTCTTCTACGAGCCGGAGAAGGCCGCCGCCTATCTGGCCTCGGTGGGCGGCGCCTAGCGCTCGGCTGACGCCCCTAGCGCCGGGCCGACCCCGGACGGACCACGCCCTGCACCGGGTTGGACGCGAGCGGGGAGAGCCGCACCGTGGTGCCGGGCCGGGGCGCCTGCACCACCTGGCCGCCGCCCGCGTAGATCGCCACATGGCTCGCGCCCTTGTTGTAGATCACCAGGTCGCCGGGGCGGATCTGGCTGAGCGAGATCCTCGGCAGCCGCCGCCACTGCTCCTGGCTGGTGCGCGGAATGACCCGCCCGGCGTGCGCCCACGCCTGGGAGGTCAGCCCCGAGCAGTCGAAGGCGTTCGGCCCCTCGGCGCCCCACACATAGGGCTTGCCGATCTGGTTGAGCGCCCACCGCAGCGCCCGCTGCCCGGCCGCCGCCGAGGCCATCGGGAGACGCCCGGGGGTCTTCGGCACCACGGGGGTGCCGCCCGTGCCACCGCCCGCGCCCCCGGCCGGGCGGCTCGGGGTCTGGGCGGCGCCCGAGTCCTGACCGGCGCCGGTGTCCTGGCCCCCGCCCGGG
>NZ_RIBZ01000612.1:0-4329 GCF_003721215.1 Streptomyces botrytidirepellens | reverse complement strand
GGCTCATCGACGTGGAGGGTTTGGGGCAGGGTGGCGTGGCGCATGGCCTGGATCATCTTGATGACGCCGCCGATACCGGCCGCTGCTTGGGCGTGGCCGATGTTGGACTTGAAGGAGCCCAGCCAGAGGGGTTCGTCGCGGTTCTGCCCGTAGGTGGCGAGCAGGGCCTGTGCCTCGATGGGATCACCGAGCGTGGTGCCGGTGCCATGACCTTCGACGGCGTCCACCTGGTCCGGAGTCAGCGCGGCGCTCGCGAGGGCGGCGTGGATGACGCGCTGCTGAGCGGGGCCGTTGGGCGCGCTCAACTGGCTGCTCTTGCCGTCCTGGTTGACCGCCGAGCCGCGGATGACGGCCAGGATGGTGTGCCCGTTGGCCTGGGCGTCCGAGAGCCGTTCGAGCAGGATCGTGCCCGCGCCCTCGGCCCAGGTGGTGCCGTCGGCGGCGGCCGCGAACGACTTGCACCGGCCGTCGGGCGCCAGCCCGCGCTGTCGGCTGAACTCCACGAACATCCCCGGCGTCGGCATCACCGCTGCGCCACCGGCCAGGGCCATGGTCGACTCGTCGTTCCGCAGCGACTGGCAGGCCATGTGGAGCGCCACCAGCGAGGAGGAACACGCGGTGTCCACGGTGACCGCCGGGCCCTCCAGACCGAGCGTGTACGCGATCCGCCCGGACGCCACGCTGAGCGTCGTACCGGTCAGCAGATGACCCTCGACATCCTCCGGGCCGCGGTGGATGAGCGACGCGTACTCGTGCCCGGACACCCCGCTGAACACCCCCGTACGGCTGCCGCGCAGCTCGCCCAGGGACAGCCCGGCGCTCTCCACGCACTCCCAGCTGGTTTCGAGGAGCAGCCGCTGCTGGGGGTCGAGCGCGAGGGCCTCGCGGGGGCTGATGCCGAAGAACT
Organism: Streptomyces botrytidirepellens; assembly: GCF_003721215.1. NCBI lineage: Bacteria > Bacillati > Actinomycetota > Actinomycetes > Kitasatosporales > Streptomycetaceae > Streptomyces > Streptomyces botrytidirepellens. The sequence continues at coordinate 3,422 of NZ_RIBZ01000612.1, read as the reverse complement.
CGGCGTCGAAGCGGTCGGCGTCGTAGAGGAAGCCGCCCTGACGGGCGTAGGTCTTCCCGGTGGCGTTGGGGTCCGGGTCGTACAGGCCGTCCAGGTCCCAGCCCCGGTTGTCCGGGAACGGCCCCACCCCGTCACGGCCCTCGGACACCAGCTCCCACAGCCCCTCGGGCGTGGTGGCCCCGCCGGGGAACCGGCAGGCCATGCCCACGACCGCGATCGGCTCGCGGCTCCGTGACTCCGCCTCGGCCAGCCGCTGACGGGTGCGCTGGAGGTCGGCGGTCACCCGCTTGAGATAGTCGCGCAGCTTGTCCTCGTTCATGAGAGCCCCAGCTCGTTGTCGATGAAGTCGAAGATCTCGTCGTCCGTCGCGGACTCGATCGTCACGCCCTCCGCCCCCGGCTGCTCCGGTGCGGCGTCCTCCGGGCCCGCGCCGTTCAGCTTCAGCAGGAGGGCCTGCATGCGCGCGGCCACCGCGGTACGGACACCGGGAACGGCGGTTCGCAGACTGCTCTCCAGCCGGTCCAACTCGGCGACCAGCGCCTGCGGAACCTCCTCGACGGCCCGGACCGGGGCCAGTTCGGCACGCAGCATGGAGGCCAGCTGCACCGGCGTGGGGTAGTCGAACAGGGTGGTCGGCGGCAGTCGGAGGCCGGTGGCGTGGTTGAGGTTGTTGCGGAACTCGACGGTGGTGAGCGAGTCGAGCCCCATCTCCAGGAATCCGCTGTCGGCGTCGATGGCGTCCGGCGAACCGTGGCCGAGGACCGCGGCGACCTGCCCGCGGATATAGGTGAGGAGGATGTCCAGCTGCGTGGCCTCGTCATGCGGGGCGATCCGCTGCCGCAGCGTGTCCGGGGCCGCCGCACCACCCGTGGCGGCAGCCCGCCGGGCCCGCGAGCGGACCAGCCCCTGCAACACCGGGGGCACCGGGGCATCGCCCTCGCCCAGCCGGGCCAGGTCCAGCTTCGCGGGCACCAGGAGCGCCTGCGGTGAGCCCAGGGCGAGGTCGAGCAGGCCGAGCGCCTGGGCCGTGCGCATCGCGCCGATGCCACCGCGACCCAACCGCGCCCGCCCGACCGGATCCAGCCCCGCCGTCAGCTCGCTGGTCTGCGCCCACAGGCCCCACGCCAGCGAGAGACCCGGCAAGCCGCGCCCCCGGCGGTGGGCGGCGAGCCCGTCCAGGAAGGTGTTCGCGGCCGCGTAGTTGGCCTGCCCCGCATTGCCGATGGCCCCCGCGGCGGAGGAGAACAGCACGAACGCGGCCAGGTCCAGGTCCTCCGTCAGCCGGTGCAGATGCCAGGCGGCATCGACCTTGGGCCGCAGCACCCGCGCGAGCCGTTCCGGCGTCAGCGAGGCGACGGCGGCGTCGTCCAGCACCCCGGCCGTGTGGAACACACCGGTCAGCGGGTGCGCGTCGGGAATCGACCGCAGCAGTCCGGACACCGCCTCGGCGTCCGCGGTGTCGCAAGCCGCGAGGGACACGTCGGCGCCCAGCGCCTTCAGCTCCGCGGCCAGTTCGGCCGCGCCGTCCGCCGCCGGGCCGCGCCGGCTGGCCAGCAGCAGATGCCGTACACCGTGCCGCTCCACGAGGTGCCGGGCCAGCAGGCCGCCGAGGGTGCCGGTGCCGCCGGTGATGAGCACGGTCCCCTCGGGGTCGAGCCCGATGCCGTTCGCCCCGCCGTCGGTCTCCGGAGTTCCTGGTGTTTCTGCCGCGGGCAGCGTCGCGCGCACCAGCCGGGGCACGCGCAGCTCACCGCCGCGGATGGCGAGCTGGGGTTCGCCCGTGGCGAGCGCCGCCGGGAGCGCGCGGTACGAGGCGTCCGACTCGTCCAGGTCGACCAGTACGAACCGGCCGGGATACTCCGCGTCCGCGGAGCGCATCAGTCCCCACACCGTGGCCGCCGCGGGATCCGGCACCGGCTCACCGTCCTCCGTGGCCACCGCCCCTCGGGTCAGCACCACCAGCCGGGCGTCGGCGAGGGGCTCGTGGGAGACGAAGTCCTGGACCAGGGCGAGGAGTTCGGCGGCCGCGGTGTGGGCGTCCGCCGCCAGGTCGCCGCCGTCGGAGCGGGCAGGGCCCGCCACCACGATCTGCGGCGGCTTGGCGCCCTCCCCGCCGAGCGTGGCGAGGGTGGCGTGGTCGACCGCGTCGATCCCGGCGGTACGGAGCGCGGCGGCCACCTCCGTCACGCCGACCACCGCCCACGGGCCGCCGGTCTGCGACGCGGGCGCGGGCACGGGGAGCCAGCTCGGCTCGTAGAGGGCATCGCTCTGCCGGGCCCGGGCGGCGGCCAGCTGATCCGGCGCCACCTCGCGCATCGCCAGCCCGGCGATGGTGAGCACGGGAGCGCCCGTGGCGTCGGCCACTGCCAGCGACATCACGTCCCGCTCCGAACGGGACAGCCGCACCCGCAACCGGGACGGGCCGACGGCGTGCAACGCCGCACCGCTCCACGAGAAGGGCAGCCGTACGCGCTCCGACTCGTACCAGAACAGCATCAGCGGGTGCAGCGCCGAGTCCAGCAGGGCGGGGTGAACGCCGTACGCCTCCGGGTCCGTACCGTCCGGGAGCGCGATCTCCGCGTAGAGGGTGTCACCGACCCGCCAGCCCGCCCGGAAGCCCCGGAACAGCGGCCCGTACTCGTATCCGCGCCCGATGAACCCGCGGTAGAACTCCTCGACGTCGACGGACTCGCCCTCGGCGGGCGGCCACGTCGTGAGGTCGAACGCGGGCTCCGGCGCGGAATCGGCGAGGAAGCCACTGGCATGGCGGGTCCACTCGGCCGTCTCCTCGGCCGCCCCGCTCTCCGACGAGAACAGCGCGAACGACCGCCGCCCGGCCTCGTCCGCGGCCCCCACGGTGAGCCGCAGCTGCCGGGCGCCCCGCTCCGGCACGGCCAGGAAGGCATGGTGCGTCAGCTCTTCGATCTGATCGCAGCCGACGTACCCGGCCGCGTGCAGCAGCAGATCCACGAAGGCCACGCCCGGCAGCACCACCGTTCCGTGGACGACGTGATCGCTCAGCCACGGCTGGGCCTTGAGCGACACCTCTCCGGTGAACACGGCGCCTTCCCCGTCGGGCAGGGTGATCGCAGCGGTGAGGAGGGGGTGGGTGGAGGTGTTCGGGGCGCCGGCGGGGGGCTGCGACGTCTCCAGCCAGTAGCGCTGGCGTTGGAAGGGGTAGGTGGGAAGGGTGGTGGGTGTGCTGGACTCGCCGATCAGGGGTGTCCAGTCGACGTGGACGCCGTGGGTGTGTGCGGTGGCCAGGGCGGTGAGGAGGGTGTGGTTCTCGTCCCGGTCGCGGTGGAGGGTGGGGACGAAGGTGGCGCCCTCCGGCAGGGCGTCCTGGGCCATGGTGGTGAGGGTGGCGTCGGGGCCGAGTTCGAGGTAGTGGCGGACGCCGTGGGTGTGGAGGGTGGTGATGC
>NZ_RIBZ01000610.1:0-4301 GCF_003721215.1 Streptomyces botrytidirepellens | reverse complement strand
GGCGGTGCCGGCGCGGTCCAGCAGCCGCGTCACGGCGTCGGCGAGCGCCGTACGGGCCGCCGCCGGGTCCGCGGCGAAGCCGAACTCCACGCCCGCGACCTCGGCGAGCCCGCCGCGGCCGTGTTCGCGCGCCTCGTCGGCGGTCTCCAGCAGCCACACCGCGGCGCCCTCGCCGAGCACCGCCGTCGCGTCGTCGTCGGCGCGGGTGTGCCACTCCAGCCAGGCGCGGGCGGAGGTGAACTCCTCGACCGCCCCGCACAGCACGGTGCGGGCGCGCCCCGCGCGCTGGAGCCGCAGCGCGTACCGCAGGGTGAGCAGCCCGGCGGCCCTGCCGCCCGCGATGGTGGCATTGGGGCCCTTGAGGCCGTGCCAGATGGCGGACTGCCCGGCGGCGCAGTTCATCACCGTGTTGGGGAAGCGGGCCGGGTCCACGAAGAAGGGCTTCGCGCTGACGAGCGAGTCACGGGTGAAGTCCATGATGGACTGGGCGCTTCCGGTGCTGGTGCCGAGCGCGAGACCGGTGTGCTCGCCGACGCCCGGCAGCCGCCCTGCCTCGTCCCCCGCCTTCTCCTCCCGTTCGCCGGAGAGCAGATGGCGGATCGCGGTGACGGCGAGGCCGGTGACCCGGTCCATGGAGCGGGTGTTCTTCCGGCCGAGGATCTCCCGGATGTGGAAGTCCGGCACGAGGCACGCCTCGCGGAACGGCACCGACCACTCCTCGGGGTCCAGCGGCTTCCCGGTGCCGCGGCCGGACCCCAGCCCGCTGCTGAAGTCCGCGGCCCGCAGCCCCAGGGGCGATACGGCGGTCCAGGCGGAGATGACCGGGCCGACCGTGGCGGGAGCGTTGACCATCGGTACTCCTTCAGTTGTGGCCCGGGGGCCGGACGGGGTGCTCACAGGAACCACACCTGTTCGTAGGAGGGCCAGCGCGCGGCGAGCCCGTACGCCTCGATCACCTGGACGCCGGGCAGCAGCCGGTCGGCGGCGGTGCGCCCCAGCGCGGTCAGGTCGGGCTCCTCGACCAGCACGGTCACCCCGGCGTCGAGCACCTTCGTCACGGACGCGCGCGGATCGGGCAGGGTGTCGAGGACGCGCCCGCCGAGGCGCAGCGGCGGCTGGGGTGCGCCGGTGCGCACGGCGTAGCCGACGGCGGGTCCGCGCAGCGCCAGATCGCAGCCCCCGCCGCTCTGCCGGTGCAGATCGGGGACGACGTAGAGGGCGTCCGCGAACTGGGTCTCGACCGATCCGCGGTACGCCTTCTCCATGATCAGCAGCCAGCGCGCACGTTCTTGCATGACCTCGCCGGGCATGGTTCAGCACACCCCCATGACCAGGGCCTTGTCCGCCGCCTTGACGTGCTCGGCGAACAGGAACGGGGACCGCTTGCTGACCTGGGGGATCTGGTCGGCCGCGCCCCGGTCGTCGGCGCAGAAGCGGCAGACGTACCAGTAGAGCCGGTCGGGGTGGTCGGCGAGCAGATCGCGGACGATCAGCGCGGTGGACGGATGACGGCGCTCCAGGTCGGTGAGGTCGCGCGGCTTGGTGTCGCCGAGGGCCGCGCTGGTCAGGCCGGTGGCGTCACCGCAGGTCCAGATCTGCACCCGGGCGCCGCGGTCGAGCAGCGCGGTGGCCAGCCGCAGCGCCGAGGTGACCAGGTCGCTCTGGTGGGGCGCGCCGAAGAGGTTGAGCAGCACGTCGGTGGCGGGTATCGGCCGGGCCATCAGTGCCACACCGCCCGTACCTGGGGTTCCAGCAGCTTGGCCGCCACGTCGTCCATCTCCACCATGCGGACGTCGGCGGCGAGATCGGCGGCGGGCAGGGCGCGCTGGGCGGCCGAGAAGGTGTCCACCCACACCTCGCCGCCGTCGCGCAGGAACGTCTCGATGCCGGGCGCGGCGCCAGGGAGGGCGGCGGTGACGCCGTTCTCGACGAGGAACAGCACCACCCGGTGGCCGTCCCCGGCCAGCCGTACCGCGTCGCCGACGAAGCGCTCGCAGGCGGGCCCGGTCGGCGGGCCGCCGCTCTCGATCAGCAGGTGGTCCGTCATGTGAGGAGTTCACCGCCGTCCACGCCGATCACATTGCCGGTGATCCAGGAGGAGTCGGTGCGGGACAGCAGCGAGACCGCCTCGGCGACGTCCTCCGGGCGGGTGAGCCGCCGGTGCGGGTTGAGGTCCTTGGCGTATTCGGCGAGCCGCTCGCTGTCGGGGATGCGCTCCATGGACGGGGTCGGGGTGACCCCGGCGCGCAGCGCGTTGACGGCGATGCCCGACGGGGCGAGTTCCAGGGCGAGTTGGCGTACGTGGGACTCCAGGGCGGCCTTGGCGGCGGAGACGGCGCCGTAGTGGGGCATCACGCGGGCGCCACCGGCGGAGGTCATCGCGTACACCTTGGCGCCCTTGCGCAGCAGGCCCGCGGTGAACAGGTCCTGGGTCCAGTAGACGAGCGAGTGCGCCATCACGTCGAGCGTCATGTTCATCTGACGGGAGGTGAGGCTGCCTTCGCCGTCGGGGGTGACGTACGGCAGCAGGGTGCCGAACGCGAGGGAATGCACCAGGACGCGCACGCCCTTGCCGCCGGTCAGCTCCTCGAACCTCGGCAGCAGCTCCTCGCGGGTGCGGGCGGAGGCGGCGTTGGCGTTGAAGAAGTGCGCCTCGACGCCGTGCGCCCGCATCTCCTCCTGGGCGACCGCCGCCTTCTGCTGTCCCTCGGTGGTGTCGAAGTGGACGCCCAGGATGCTCACGCCCGCGCGGGCCATCTCGTGCGCGATGGCCAGGCCCATGCCGCTGGAGGCGCCCAGCACCAGGCACCAGGATCCTTCGAGTGAGGTGATCATCGGCCGCTCGCCCTCCGTGGTTCGCGTCGTCCGCTCATCGGCTGCTCGCTTCCGTGCCGCCGGAGCCGCCCGGGGTGACCAGGCAGACGGCGGTGTTTCCCTCGGCCGCCGCGGTGACGACGGCGTGTGCGTGGTCCGGCCGGTTCCGCAGGGCGGCGGCGACGCGGGCCATCGGCGCCAGGCAGCCCGCGCCCGCCGGGACGCGTTCGGCGCCTGGGGCTGCTGCCGCGACCGCCTCGCCGACCGCCTCGCCGACCGGGGATCCGTCCAGGACGGCGGTGAAGGTCAGCGGGGTGCCCGGCCGGTGGCCGAGGGCGGCGAGCGCGTCCCGCAGCGCCTCCGCCGCCGCCCCGGCGCCGCCGGTCGAGGCGGCGAGGGAGGGCGGCAGGAAGAACGTACGGACAGCGATGCGCCCGTACGCCCGTCCGCCGCGCTCCGCGACGGCCGCCGCGGGCTCCAGCAGCAGCGCGACGGCACCGGCCTCCGAGGTGTCCGCCCCCGGCTCGTCCTCCGGCAGCGCCTCCTCGGTCGCCCCGGCGAGCAGCCGGGAGGCGCGGCCCGCGGCGAGGGCGCGGGCGCCGGTCTGGAGCGCCTCCAGGCCCGCGATACGGGGGCTGGTGAGGGTGAGGTTGAAGCCCTTGAGGTCGTGCTCGGTGGCCAGTCGGCTGCCGAAGAGGTTGATGGAGAAGTAGGGCGCGGTGGCCGGGCTCAGCTCCCCGGCGCCCGCTCCGGTGACCGTGCGGTCCATGGCGTGGTGCAGGGCGGTGGCCGCGCTGTTGGTGCCCACCGCGGCGCCCCGGAGTTCGGGTACGGCCGCCGTCAGGGCGTCCTCGCCCGCGTCGACGAGGGCGCGCTTGGCGGCGGCCAGCACGTACTGGGAGGCGCTGGGCAGGTACTTGTAGCCGCGGCGGCCCAGCTCGTCACGGAAGTCGAAGCCGTCCGCGTCCACGTCGCCCACCCCGGTGACCACGAGATCCATCAGCGGGCCTCCGCGAGGACGAGGGAGATGTTGTTGCCGCCGAACGCATAGGCGTTGACCAGCCCGTATCCGCCGCTCAGCGGGGTGCTCCCGGACGGCAGCGGCACCGCGCACTCCGGGTCGGCAGCCCCGACGGGCACGTTCGGCGGCACGGTGCGGTGGTGCAGCATCAGGGCGGCGGACAGCGCGGCGAACGCGCCCGCCGCGCCGCCGGTGTGGCCGATGAGCGCCTTCAGGCTGTACAGCGGGGAGTTGGGGGCCACCGCGGCCAGCACCCGGCTCTCCACCACGTCGTTGAGGTCGGTGCCGGTGCCGTGCGGCACCACGAAGCCGACCGCGTCGCCCGCGCTCGCGTCGTCCGCGCCCGCCTCGCGCAGCGCCCGGCGCATCGCGCGCTCGATCTGCCCGCCACCGGGCTCGGGCGCGGTCGCGTGGTGCGCGTCGCAGCTCCAGCCGGTGCCCACGAGGCGCGCGTAGCCGGGCCCGG
>NZ_RIBZ01000605.1:0-4236 GCF_003721215.1 Streptomyces botrytidirepellens | reverse complement strand
GGGCGCTGTCCGCGCCGCTGGGCGTGGCCGCGGCCCCCGCGACGGCTCCGGCGCCCGCACCGCTGGACGTGGCCGTGGTCGGCATGGCCTGCATGTTCCCGCAGGCGCCCGACCTCGCCTCGTTCTGGGCCAATGTGGTGGGCGGCGTCGACGCCATCACCGAGGTGCCCGCCGAGCGCTGGGACCCCGCCGTCCACTACACGGGCGACGAGGACGGCGCCTCCGCCTCCCGGTGGGGCGGCTTCCTGCCCCGCATCCCCTTCGACCCGCTGCGCTACGGCATCCCCCCGGCCTCCCTCGGCAGCATCGAACCGGTCCAACTGCTGTCCCTGGAGGCCGCCCGCCGGGCCCTGGACGACGCCGGGTACGGCGCCCCCGGAGACGGTGGCCGGGCCTTCGACCGTGCCCGCACCTCCGTGGTCTTCGGCGCCGAAGCGGGGAGCGACCTGTCCAACGCGCAGACCCTGCGCGCCGTCCTGCCCTCGTACTTCCGCGAGGTGCCGGAAGACCTGGCCGGGCAACTGCCCACACTCACCGAGGACTCGTTCCCCGGCATGCTCGCCAACGTCATCTCCGGGCGGATCGCCAACCGGCTGGACCTCGGCGGCGCCAACTACACCGTGGACGCGGCGTGCGCGTCGTCGCTCGCCGCCGTCGACGTCGCCTGCAAGGAGCTGACCGCGGGCACCAGCGACCTCGTCCTGTGCGGCGGCGCCGACCTGCACAACGGCATCAACGACTACGTGCTCTTCTCCTCCGTGCACGCCCTGTCCCCGACCGGCCGCTCGCGCGCGTTCGACGCGTCGGCCGACGGCATCGCGCTCGGCGAGGGCGTCGCGTGCGTCGTCCTCAAGCGGCTGGCCGACGCCGAACGCGACGGCGACCGGATCTACGGCGTCATCAAGGGCGTCGGCTCGTCCAGCGACGGCCGCTCGCTCGGGCTGACCGCCCCGCGCCCCGAGGGTCAGCGGGCCGCGCTGGAGCGCGCCTACGCGAGCGCCGGGATCTCCCCGGCGCGTGTCGGCCTGGTCGAGGCGCACGGCACCGGTACGGCGGTGGGCGACCGTACCGAACTCACCGTGCTCGGTGAGGTGTTCGCCGAAGCGGGGGCGGCCACCGGCCGCTGCGCGCTCGGCTCCGTCAAGTCCCAGATCGGGCACACCAAATGCGCCGCCGGGCTGGCCGGGTTGGTGAAGACCGCGCTCGCGCTGTACACGGGCGTCAAGCCGCCGACCCTGCACCTGACGCGACCGAACCCGGCGTGGGACGCGGAGCACGGCCCGTTCGCCTTCCACACCGAGGCGCGGCCGTGGGCCGCGGCGCCCGCGGACCGGGTGGCCGGGGTCAGCGCGTTCGGCTTCGGCGGGACCAACTTCCACGTGGTGCTGGCGGCACACGGCAAGGGCACGCCGCCACCCGCGCACACGCTCGACGCCTGGCCCTGCGAACTCTTCCTCTTCCGCGGGGCCGACCGGGCGGCGGCGCTGCGCGCGGTCGAGGAGACGCTGCGGCAGACCGAGGCCAACGACACGGCGGGGCGGCCATGGCGGCTGCGCGACCTCGCGCTGACCGCGTCCCGGCGGGCCGACTCCGGCCACGAACCGGTGCGGGTGGCGGTGGTGGCCACGGACCTGGACGACCTGGCCGAGCGGTTACGGCGGGTGCTGGCTGGCGACGTGGCCGCCTCCGGGCGGCCACCCAGACCGGGCGGGCGGGACGAGGGACTGTACGTGGCCGATACGTTCCGGGACACCGGGCAGGGCGCCACCCCCGACACCGACCCGGAGGCCCCACCCGGCAAGGTGGCCTTCCTCTTCCCCGGCCAGGGCAGCCAGCGGCCCGGCATGTTCGCTGACGCGTTCGTGGCCTTCCCCGAACTGCGGCGGCATCTGCTCCACGGCTCCGGCTACGCCGATGTGCTGTACCCTTCGGCCGCCTTCGACGACGCCGGGAAGGCGGCACAACACGCCGACCTCACCGACACCCGCGTGGCCCAGCCCGCCCTGGGCATCGTGGGGCTCGCCGCCCACGCCCTGCTCACCTCGGCCGGAGTACGGCCCGACATGGCGGCCGGGCACAGCTACGGTGAAGTGGTCGCGCTGTGCGCTGCGGGCGCCCTCGACCCGCGCACCCTGCCCCGGCTCAGCGCCGCGCGGGCGGCCGCCATCCTCGACGCCGCCGAGGCCGCCGGACACGAGCCGGGCACCATGGCCGCCGTGACTGCCCCGGCCGACACCGTCGAGCGGCTGTTGAGGGAAGCCGGGCTCGCCGACCGGGTGGTGGCCGCCAACCACAACGCACCCCAGCAGACCGCGATCTCCGGCCCCGAGCGGGAGGTGGCGGAGGCGGTCACACTGCTGCGGGAGGCCGGGCACACGGTCCGGCGCCTCTCCGTGGCGTGCGCCTTCCACAGCCCGCTCGTCGCCGGGGCCGGGCCACGTTTCGCCGAGGCGCTGGCCGAACACCCGGTGCGGGAACCGGAGTTCCCGGTCTGGGCCAACCGCACCGCCGCCCCGCACGGCGCGGAACCGGACGCCATCCGCGCCGAACTCGCCGCCCAGATCGGCGCCCCGGTCCGCTTCCGGGACCAGATCGAGGCGATGTACGCGGCGGGCGCCCGGATCTTCGTCGAGGCCGGGCCGGGCACCGTGCTGACCCGGCTGGTGGCGGAGATCCTGGGCGACCGGCCGCACCGTACCGTCGCCTGCGACGCGCGACGGGCCCGTACCGAGGGGCGGGGAGGCGGCTTCGAGGGGCCGCGCGGGTTCCTCGACGCCCTCGCCCAGCTGGCCGTCGCCGGGGTTCCGGTGCGTACGGGCTGGCTGTTCCGCGGCCGTGACGCCGTGGACGCGGCGTCCACCGCACCGCCGAAGCGGCCCGGATGGACGGTCGACGGACAACTGGTCCGCACCGCGGACGGTGACCTTCTCCCCGGTGCGCTGGCACCGGCCCGACGTGTCGTGGAGGCAACGGTGAGCCAGACGGACCGCAAGGGCGACGATGGATACGGGGACCGGGACGCCCTGATCGCCGAATACCTGAGAACGAGCCGGGAGATGATCGCGGCCCAGCGCGACGTCCTGCTCACCTACTTCGGCGGGGCGGTGGGGACGCCGGGGGAGCGCCCCACGGCCCCGCCGCCGATCGCCACCGCACCCCTGCCCCTGGCCACCCCCGCCACCGCACTGCCCCTGCCCGCGCAGCCCGCAACGGTGGCCACTCCCGCACCCGCCGCCGTCGTACCGGCCGCCGTCCAGCCCGCGGCAGAAGAACCGGCCTCGACTGCCACCGGGCCCGATGTCCTGCGCGCGGTCTCCGAGATCATCAGCGAACGCACCGGCTACCCCGTCGACATGATCGAACCCGATCTCGACCTCGAAGCCGACCTCAGCATCGACTCCATCAAGCGCGCCGAGATCGCCGGTGAGCTGGCCCGCCGCCTCGGTGTCGCGGGCGCCGGAACCGCCGCGCTGGGCGACGAGGAGCTGGAGGAGCTGGCCAAGGCCCGTACGACCGCGGCCGTCACCGACTGGCTCACCGCGCGTCTCGCCCCCGTCGCCACCTCCGAACCCGTCGCCACCTCCGAACCCGTCGCCACCTCCGCCCCCGCCCCGGCCGCCGTCCCGGACGACATCGCCGCCGCGCCGGGCGTGGCACCCCGGCGGATGCGGCTGGTGCCCGTACCCCTGGAGGAGAGGGAGCACGCGTCGCCCGACCTCACCGGCAAGCGCTTCGCCCTGCTCGGCGGGGACACGGACGGGGTGGCCGCCGCCGTCGCCGCCCGGCTGGCCGGGCACGGCGCCGAGGCCATGACCCTCGCCGCGGGCCATCTGCTCGCCGAGGCGGACGGCCCGGTGGACGGCGTGCTGCTGCTCGACCCGCTGGCCGGGTCCGGCGCGCCCCTGCTGCCCGGTGCGTTCGCCGTGTTCCAGTCCGCGCTGCGGCGCGGACCGCACTGGCTGCTGGCCGTGCGCGCGGCCGACCCGCTCGACCCGCGCCCGGCGGGGCTGCGCGGGATGTTCCGTACGGTGGCCAGGGAGTACCCGGACACGGCCGCCACCCTGGTGGAGCTGGCCGCCGACGCGCCCGCGTCCGGCGACGACGTGGCCGGCGCGCTGCTCGACGAGCTGTCCGCCACCGACCGTGCGCCCGTCGTCCTGCGCACCGCGGACGGCCGGCGCCACCGGCTGGACCTGACCCACGCCCCGCTCGGGCCGCTCGCGGCCTCGGGCGCCG
>NZ_RIBZ01000609.1:0-4205 GCF_003721215.1 Streptomyces botrytidirepellens | reverse complement strand
GCCGACCGCGGCGCGCAGCGCGGGCAGGGCGCGGCCGGTGCCGCAGCCCGCGTCGAGCACCGCGTCCCCGGGGCGCAGGCCCAGGTCGGCGACGGCGGCGGCATAAGCCGGGCCGTCGTCGGGGAAGCGGCTGTCCCAGTCGGCCGCCCGGGGCGTGAAGAAGTCCCTCACGTCGGTCGCGCTGTCTCGGTGGCTTCCCTGGGCGCGGTCCTGGGGCATGCGGAGCTCCTTCGTCCGGGGAACAGTTCCGTCCTGAGAACAGATTCGGGCATCGAGCGGTCATTCGAGAATCTGACTCTGTCAAATTCCAACAGGTTCGTAATGCGCCCCTCAATGCGCCCCCTTGCGGGCTAGCGTCGCTGGCCCATGGGGGGACCCCGAGCGCGTCGCCCGCTCACGGCGCGTGCCGACCGAGGGAGACCGTCATGCTCAAGCGCCGCGCAACCGCCGCCCGCTCGTCCGCCGGTCTCGACCGGAGCCTGCTCGACCCGGGCCTGCTCGACGGGATCCTGGACGACGGAGGGGCCCGCGCCGGGGGTGTCCGCCATGCCGTGCTGCTCTCGCAGGACGGGACCGTCCTGGTCGCGTCCCGCGGCCTCTCCCGCCGGGACGCGGAACACCTGGCCGAGATCGCCTCCGGATTCCACGGCCTGGCCAGGAGCGCGGGGCGCCGTGCGCGCCCCGCCCCGGTGCGCCGGACGGTGATCGAGCTGGAGAGCGGCACCCTCTTCGTCGCGGCGGCGGGCGCCGGGACCTGCCTGGTCGTGCTGAGCGCCGCGGGCACCGACCCGGCTGTTGCCGCCGCCGAGACGGCCCGGCTCGTGGAGCGGGTCGGCGAGCAGCTGCGCCGCGCCCTCGGCTGACCACGGAATGCGAGATTCCGTTCGCCGCTTCGCCCGTTCCTCACCGGGTACCCGGGGCATCTTGACTGCCGATGACCAGCGCGAAAGGACACGGCGATGCGAGCGGTGACCTGGCAGGGCAGACGCGATGTGCGCGTGGAGACGGTGCCCGACCCCATTCTCAAGGAACCGACGGACGCGATCGTACGGATCACCACCACCGGACTGTGCGGGTCCGATCTCCATCTGTACGAGGTGCTCACGCCCTTCATGACCCCCGGCGACATCCTCGGCCACGAGCCGATGGGGATCGTCGAGGAGACCGGTCCGGAGGTGACCGGGCTCCGGCCCGGCGACCGGGTGGTCGTCCCGTTCCAGATCGCCTGCGGGTCCTGCTGGATGTGCGGCTCCGGCCTGCCGACCCAGTGCGAGACCACGCAGGTGATCGAGTACGGCATGGGCGCGGAGATCTTCGGCTACAGCAAGCTGTACGGCGCGGTGCCGGGCGGCCAGGCGGAGTATCTGCGGGTGCCGCAGGCCCACTACGGTCCGATCAAGGTGCCCGAGGGGCCGCCGGACGACCGCTTCGTCTACCTCTCCGACGTCCTGCCCACGGCCTGGCAGGCGGTCGAGTACGCGGCCGTCCCGCGGGAGGGAACGGTGTGCGTGCTGGGTCTCGGCCCCATCGGCGCCATGGCCTGCCGGGTCGCCAGGCACCGGGGAGCCGGGCGGGTGATCGGCGTGGACCTGGTGCCCGAGCGGCTGCGGCGGTCCCGCGCCGACGGCGTCGAGACGTTCGACCTGAACGACTTCGACGGCCAGGACGACCTGGTCGACGCCGTGCTCTCGGCGGGCGGGGGCCGCGGCCCGGACTCGGTCATCGACGCGGTGGGTACGGAGGCCCACGGCAGTCCGGTCGGCCGGACCGCACAGCGGGCCGCCGGGATCCTGCCGCGGGACTGGGGCGCGAAGCTCACGGCCAGGGCCGGTGTCGACCGGCTGGCGGCACTCCGGCTGGCCATCGCGCTGGTGCGGCGCGGTGGCACGGTCTCCCTGAGCGGCATCTACGGCGGAATGACCGACCCGTTGCCGCTGATGACCATGTTCGACAAGCAGATCCAGCTGCGGATGGGGCAGGCGAACGTCCGTCGCTGGGCCGACGACATCCTGCCGCTGCTGACGGACGAGGATCCGCTGGGCGTCGACGGCTTCGCCACCCACCGCCTGCCGCTGGCGGAGGCACCTCATGCCTACGAGATCTTCCAGCAGAAGCAGGACGGTGCGGTAAAGGTCGTGATGCGACCGTGAACGATTGATTTCGGCCGAATTACTTCACTGTTCGACTAGTCGGCGATATCGGCGAGGCCGATGACCTTCTCGATGCGGACCCGTACCAGCAGCTCGCCGGGGACGCCGTTGCGGGCCCCGAACTGTTCGGCGAGGTCATCGCCCACGTAGCGGGCGGCAATTCGGGTGGCCCACTCCCGCACCTCCCCCAGCTCATCGCTGAGTTCGGCACGGCCCTGCACCGTGACGAAGGAGAACGGGGGCCGGTCGTCGTCCACGCAGAGGCTGACCCGCGGATCCCGGGCCAGGTTGCGCCCCTTGACCGTGTCCTGCCCGGTGTTGAAGACCAGGTCGTCCCCGTCCAGCAGGAACCAGATGGGCGCGAGATGCGGGCTTCCGTCGGCCCGTACGGTCGCCAGTTTGCCGGTGCGGGTGCCCTCGGAGAGGAACTTCTGCCACTGATCCCTCGACATTTTCTGTGCCATGTTTCCATCTTGCGTCAATGAGCGCAGAACGGCCGGAGGGACGGGTAGGGCGGGTTGCCCAGACGGCGGCGGTGAGAAAGGCTGGCACGCAGCTGAAGGGGAATCGGGGAGGAACGCCAATGGCACTCAGCAAGGGGCTCGACTGGTTACTGGACGACCTGACCAACCGGATCGCGCAGGTGCGGCATGTGCTGGTGCTGTCGAACGACGGGCTGGTGACGGGGGCGAGCGCGACGCTGGAACGTCAGGACGCCGAGCACCTGGCGGCGGTCGCGTCCGGGCTGCACAGCCTCGCAAAGGGGTCCGGCAACCACTTCCGGACGGGCCGGGTGCGGCAGACCATGGTCGAGTTCGAGGAGGGCGTCCTCTTCGTGATGGCCGCTGGTGACGGCAGCTGTCTCTGCGTCCTCAGCGGCCCGGACGCCGATGTCGGGCAGGTCGCCTACGAGATGACGCTGCTGGTGAACAGGGTGGGGGAGCACCTGGGAGTCGAGGCCCGGCAGGAGAGCGGCGCCCCGAGCTGACGGCCGGGAAGATGGGGGCCGGGCCCGGGAGCGGGGGAGAGCCGGGAGTCGGAGGGAACCGGGGAGCCCGGGGAGGTTATCCACAGGCGGTTGTCCACAGGCCTGACGGACCGTCGTGCCGCGACGCTATGGTCGTCACTGTCAGTGATTGATGGATCGCGGGGGAGGCTTCGTCATGGCAGTGGTACGAGTGGAGCAGCAGGTTAGGGAGGCGGGGGAGACACGGCCGACGCGGGAGGCGCCGGAGCGCCGCAAGCCGTCGGCCCCGGCGGGGCCGGGGCAGCCGACGGGCGTCGCGTTCCGCACCGCGGCCCGGATGCTGGGCCTCATGCAGCGGGAGTTCGAGCTGGCCGAGCAACTGGGGGAGGTGCGCACCGTCACCACCCCCGCGGGGCGGCGGGTGGCGCGGGAGGAGCTGGCGCGGCTGACCGGCGCCGAGGGATTCCCGGAGGCGCTGCGCGCCCGGCTGCGGGTGGTCGGCACGGCGGAGGGGGCCCAGCTGCTCGGCATCACCCCGGGCAGGCTCACCCGCCTGGCGCGCGGCGGCTTCTTCGCCCCGGCCCGGTTCTATGTCAACCGGTACCGGCGCGTGGTGTGGCTCTATCTGGCGACCGATCTGGAGGAGTTCGCCACCCGAGAGCCGGATCTGCTGACCGGCCGTACGCCACCGGGGCTGAGCGCTTCGCTGGCCGCCGGGGAGGACGCGCGGGCCGAGGGCTGGCGGGCGCGGCGGATCGACCAGCTGCTCTCCCGGACCCGGGACCCATGGGAGCGTGCCGGGGTGCTGGCCGCGGTGCTGGGCCCCGATGAGCTGGCGGTGGCCGTCGGCGACCCGCACGACCGGGATCATGTGCGGGAGCTTCGCCCCGAGCTCGTCCCGGTGCGCCCCGTCGCGGCCGCGGCGCGCAAGGTGATCGACCAGGTGCAGACGGCGGAGGGTCCCCAGGAGGTCCTGCGGTATCGCGTCGCGCTCGCCGACGCCGTGCGGGAGGCGCGCCGGGTCCGCCCCGCACCGCGGCCGGACGCCGCGGTGGCGCCGCTTCCCACCTGCCGGACCCGGCCCCCGG
>NZ_RIBZ01000607.1:0-4183 GCF_003721215.1 Streptomyces botrytidirepellens | reverse complement strand
CTCCCGCTCATCGCGGAACAAGGGGCCGCCCGGCCGGGCGGCCCCCCGGTCGCGGCCGGCGGCGTCGCCGGGTTCGCCGCCTGCGTGCGGCACGGTGGGCATGGGGCGAGTCTGCGCCGCTTCGGCCACCTCGTGCGCGGGACCCGCCGAAGAAGGGGGCACCTCCCAGCCGTAGCCGGGGGAGGTGCCCTGATCAGTCGGTCCCCAGAGTCCGGCGCGTGGTGGGGCCCCCCAGGAAGAGTCGTTCATCAGACCTCGAGCAGCTCGGCTTCCTTGTGCTTGAGCAGCTCATCCACCTGCGCGACGTACTTCGCGGTGAGGTCGTCGAGCTCCTTCTCCGCGCGCCGGCCCTCGTCCTCGCCGACCTCGCCGTCCTTGATCAGCTTGTCGATCGACTCCTTGGCCTTGCGCCGGATGCTGCGGATCGAGATCTTCGCGTCCTCGCCCTTGCCCTTGGCGACCTTGATGAACTCCTTGCGGCGCTGCTCGGTGAGCTCGGGGAACACCACACGGATGATGTTGCCGTCATTGCTGGGGTTGACGCCCAGGTCCGAGTCGCGGATCGCCTGCTCGATGTTGCGCAGCGCGCTCTTGTCGAACGGGGTGATCACGGCCATGCGCGGCTCGGGCACCGAGAACGACGCGAGCTGGTTGATCGGCGTCAGCGCACCGTAGTAGTCCGCCACGATCTTGTTGAACATCGCCGGGTGCGCACGCCCGGTGCGGATCGCGGCGAAGTCCTCCTTGGCGACCACAACGGCCTTCTCCATCTTCTCCTCGGCCTCGAGGAGGATTTCTTCGATCACCACTTGCTCCTGGTGTTATCCGTAAGCAGAGCCTCGCCCCTGCGTGCGTCTTCTCCTGCACGGTGTCCGACCGGCAGGCCGTTGTCCATCCCCCGAACGAGCCGTCAGGCCCGTGAGTCCTGGTCACTCACGAGCGTGCCGATCTTCTCACCCTTCACCGCGCGCGCGATATTTCCTTCGGCGGTGAGCTCGAAAACCAGGATCGGCAGCTTGTTGTCCCGGCAGAGGGTGATCGCGGTGGCATCGGCGACCTTGAGGTCCCGGGTGATCACCTCGCCGTACTCCAGCGCGTCGAACTTGACCGCGTCCGGGTTCCGCTTGGGGTCGGAGTCGTAGACCCCGTCCACCCCGTTCTTGCCCATGAGCAGCGCCTCGGCGTCGATCTCCAGGGCGCGCTGGGCGGCGGTGGTGTCCGTCGAGAAGTACGGCATGCCCATGCCCGCACCGAAGATCACCACGCGCCCCTTCTCCAGGTGGCGCACCGCGCGCAGCGGGATGTACGGCTCCGCGACCTGGCCCATGGTGATGGCGGTCTGGACGCGGGAGTCGATGCCCTCCTTCTCCAGGAAGTCCTGGAGGGCGAGACAGTTCATGACGGTGCCGAGCATGCCCATGTAGTCCGAGCGCGCCCGGTCCATGCCGCGCTGCTGAAGCTCGGCCCCGCGGAAGAAGTTGCCGCCGCCGATCACGATGGCGATCTCGGCGCCGTCGCGCACCACGGCGGCGACCTCGCGGGCGATGGCGTGCACGACATCGGGGTCGACCCCGAGTCCCCCGCCGCCGGCGAACGCCTCGCCGGACAGCTTCAGCAGGAAACGGCCGTGTCGGGCTGGGCCGTCCGCGTTCTTGTCGGCGGCCTGTTTGGCGTCCGCGCCGTGATTCATTGGAGATCTCCTCGTGCACATACGAAGAAGGCCACTGCCGGGTCCTGGTACGACCTCTGCGGCAATGGCCTCCTCGTCACATCTGCGGCCGACCGGTTGACGGTTGGCTGCCTACGACCCTATCGGTGTCGCCGGTGTTTCGCTGCTCGGCTCAGACGCCGACGCGGAAACGGGCGAAGCGGGTCAGGGAGACGCCGGCCTCGTCCAGGACCTTCTGGACGGACTTCTTGTTGTCCTTGGCGAACGCCTGGTCCACCAGGACGTTCTCCTTGAAGAAGCCGGTGACGCGACCCTCGATGATCTTCGGCAGGGCGGCCTCGGGCTTGCCCTCCTCGCGAGCGGTGGCCTCGGCGACGCGACGCTCGTTCTCGACGGTCTCGGCCGGGATCTCGTCACGGCTCAGGAACTTCGGCGCGAAGGCGGCGACGTGCTGCGCGACGTCCTTGGCGACCTCGGCGTTCTCCTTGTCCAGCTCGACCAGCACGCCGACCTGCGGCGGCAGGTCCGGGCTGGTGCGGTGCATGTACGCGGCGACGTAGCCGCCGGAGAACTGCGCGAAGCGGTCGAGGACGATCTTCTCGCCGAGGGTCGCGTTGGCCTCGTCCACGAACGCCTGGACGGTCTTGCCGGCCTCGATCTCGGAGGCGAGCAGGGCCTCCAGGTCGGCCGGGACGGTCTTGGCGACGTGGGCGGCGATGGCGTCGGCGACGGCCACGAACTTGTCGCCCTTGGCCACGAAGTCGGTCTCGCACTTCAGCTCGACCAGCACGCCGGAGGTGTTGTCGTCGGCGATGAGGGAGACGACGGCACCGTTCTCGGCGCTGCGGCTCTCGCGCTTGGCCACGCCCTTCTGGCCCTTGACGCGAAGGATCTCGACAGCCTTGTCGACGCTGCCCTCGGCCTCGTCCAGCGCCTTCTTGCAGTCCATCATGCCGGCGCCGGTGAGCTCGCGGAGCTTCTTGACGTCAGCGGCGGTGAAGTTCGCCATGATCTGTGAATCTCTTCTCGAAAGTCGAAAGCTCTACGGGTGAACGACGGGGGCGGTGCCGTCGCACCGTCCCCCGCCGTTGTACACCGTCTGAGTGGTCAGGCCTGCTCGGCGTCCGCGGCCGGGGCCTCGGCGGGCTTCGCGTCCTCGGCCGGGGCCTCGGCAGCGGCCTCGGCCGGCTTCTCGGCGGCGGCCTCGGCCGGCTTGGCCTCGGGCTCGTCGGCCTTCTTCTCACCCTCGAGCAGGTCGCGCTCCCACTCGGCCAGCGGCTCGCCCGCACCCTTGTCGGCCTTCTCGTCGCCGGTGGCGACGCCGGAACGGGCGATGAGGCCCTCGGCGACGGCGTCGGCGATCACGCGGGTGAGCAGCGTGACGGAGCGGATCGCGTCGTCGTTGCCCGGGATCTTGTAGTCGACCTCGTCGGGGTCGCAGTTGGTGTCGAGGATCGCGACCACCGGGATGCGGAGCTTGCGCGCCTCACCGACGGCGATGTGCTCCTTCTTGGTGTCCACGATCCAGACGGCGCTCGGCACCTTCTGCATCTCGCGGATACCGCCGAGGGTCTTCTCCAGCTTGGCCTTCTCGCGGGAGAGGACCAGGAGCTCCTTCTTGGTGAGGCCGGAGGCGGCCACATCCTCGAAGTCGATCTGCTCGAGCTCCTTCAGGCGCTGAAGGCGCTTGTAGACAGTCGAGAAGTTGGTCAGCATGCCACCCAGCCAGCGCTGGTTGACGTACGGCATGCCGACGCGGGTCGCCTGCTCGGCGATCGCCTCCTGCGCCTGCTTCTTCGTGCCGACGAACATGATGGAGCCGCCGTGGGCGACGGTCTCCTTGACGAACTCGTAGGCGCGGTCGATGTACGACAGCGACTGGAGCAGGTCGATGATGTAGATGCCGTTGCGCTCGGTGAAGATGAAGCGCTTCATCTTCGGGTTCCAGCGGCGGGTCTGGTGCCCGAAGTGGACGCCGCTCTCCAGCAGCTCCCGCATCGTGACGACGGCCATGGCCGTACTCCTTGAGGTACTCGGTTCCACGGCGGCCGGGCGGCCGCCGCTCCTGACGCCCCGGCGCGCCTGCCACGAACGAGGGCCCTGGTAGGGGGCTCGTCCGAGGACCGAGGGGCGCGGCCGCCGTGCTGCCGATACGTGCTCGGGGCGCGGGCGGCGGGGCGTGCGAAGTCGATCCGGTGACCCGGATCGCCATAAGAAGTGTACGGGACCCGTGCGGTGCCGGGTGACGGCGATATCCACAACCCGTGGGTAGTCCCCAGTTCGCGTCCATGATCCACCGGATGCGGCGATTGGCGTCACCGTGGGTGACATGCGACGGCTTGGTGCGGTGTGGGCTCTTGCCCTGTGCGTTCTGATGTTTCCCCTCCGGGCCCCGACCGCGGTGGCGGCCCCGGGTTCCGACGGCCGGTCATGGCCGGTGGCCGGGCCGGAGGGGGCGGTGCGCCCCTCGGTGCTGAGGGCGTGGCGGCCGCCGCCCGCGCCGTGGGCGGCGGG
>NZ_RIBZ01000606.1:0-4146 GCF_003721215.1 Streptomyces botrytidirepellens | reverse complement strand
GAGCGTCACCGTCCAGCGGCCGCGCCCCAGGTCGCGCACCGGCAGCCGGGCGGTGAACGCGCCCGCCGGGTGGCCCGCCGCGTACCGCACCGGGTGGTCCAGGACGCGGCCGTCGGTGTGCTCGGCCCGCAGCCGCAGCACCCGGTTGCGGGGCGGTGTGCCCGGCGGCAGCAGCCGCCCGGCGACGACCAGCGTGCCCTTGTCGGACGGGTGCCACAGTGCCTCGGTCACCTCGCAGGGCGCGCCGCGCGGGGCCGGGCCGATGTCGAGCGAGAGATTGCCGTACGGGGTGGTGAAGTACGGCGTGACGCGGGCGCGCTGGCCGGGGCCCGCGGCCACCACGCGGCGCGCGGTGCCGATGTCGAGCCCCTCGTCGTGGCGGTTGCCGAAGCGTATGGTGCGGCTGACGCCCTGGGCGCGGACGTCGAGGAACACGTCCCAGACGCCGGGGCGCAGTGGGGCGCCGTCGTCGGCGGTGGCGATGTCGATGTCCGCCGCGAACTCCCGGTTGACCGTCCCGCCGCCCGCCGCGTCTGTGCCCTCCTCGTCCACCGCCGTGACCGGCACGCACAGTTCGTCCTTGGCGTCGCGGTGGCGCAGCACCAGTTCGGTGCGGTCCTCGGGACCGGCGTCCAGTCCCTTGACCTCGGCCCGGCCGCGGACCCGCAGGGTGGAGCCGCCGTGCCAGGCGGCGCCGGTGAGATGGTGGCGCACCGGCAGCCGGTCGGTGACGTCGAAGCAGTCGTCGGGGACGTCGGCCGCCGGGTCGCGGAAGAAGGGGTGCAGCCAGTACACGCGCCCCTTCTCGACCAGACGGCCGCGGCCCGCGTCCTCCTTGGCGGCGCGGATGACCGTCAGCAGATCGTCGAAGCGGCCGGTGCGCAGCAGGTGGACCATCAGCCGTTCGGGCGCGGTGAGGGTGCGGAAGAGCGCGTCCGAGCAGTGGTCGGTCGCCCAGCGGCGCAGCTCGGGGAGGAACCGCGTCCGCGCCTCGGTCTCGTCCTCGCGGGGCAGGGCGCGCAGCGCGCCGCACAGCTCCCGGCGGATGTGGCGCCGCATCACATGGTCGCGGCGCGGGCCGGGCTGGGTGTAGCGGGCGGCGGTCTGGAACAGCAGCCGGATGGCGTCGATGCGATCGGTGAGGCCGGTGCGGGCGGGGTTCCGCGCGGTCGTCCCGCGGCGGGTGAGGTGGTAGCAGTCGTAGTCGGCGACGACGGAGATGGCGGAGGCGTTGAGGTAGGCCGCCGCGGTGAAGGGCTGGTCCTCGTCGGTGCGGCAGTCCTCCGGGAACCGCAGGTGGAACCGTTCGATGAGGGAGCGGCGGAACAGCTTCCACGGGCCGAGCGTGGAGTAGGCGTGCGAGCCGACGACATCGGTGCGCAGCTGGTTGTGGCGGAACACCGCCCGGGGGACGCCGCGCCCGGTGGGGGAGGCCATCCTGCCGAGCACGACGTCGGTGCCGTTCTGGTCGGCCATGGCGACCATGCGGCGCAGCGCGTCGGGGCCCAGGTAGCCGTCGGCGTCGAGGAAGAACACGTACTCGCCGCGGGCGAGGTCGAGTCCGGTGTTGCGGTGCCTGCCCGGGCCACCGCCGGGCTCCTGGTGGACGACCTTGAGCGCGGGGCAGTCGGCGGCCAGCCGGTCCAGCTCCGCGGCGGTGCCGTCCGTCGATCCGGCGTCGATCGCGATGATCTCCAGCCGGGCGATGCCTATGGTCTGCTCCATGGCGGAGGTGAGGGCTCGGGTCAGGGCGGGCATGGCGTTGCGGGCGGGGACGATCACGCTGACGCGGGGGCGCGGGCCGGGGCGTGGGGTACGCGGCAACATGCGGGCTCCGGTGGGTGAGATGGGCTCAGGCGGCGTCGCCGGGGGGCGCGGACGGGCGGGTGCGGCGGGGGCCGCCGTGGCCGACGCGGGTGCGGTCGGCAGCCCGTGCGTCCGCGGCCCATCTGCCGTCGGTGGGCGCCTGGGTGAGGCCGACGGCTATGACGTGCTGCGTTCCCATGATCGCTCCTGAGTCCTGGGTGGCTGCTCATGGTCGGGGCCGGGGGTGAGGGATGGGTGTGGGTCGTACGGCCGGCGGGTGACGGACCAGCGTCCGGGGTGCCCCGGTACGACGTACGGCACGCCCGACCCGTTCACTTCGCGGGCGGCGGCGCGGAAGGAGCGCACGGGCACGGTGCGGTCGCCGGATGCTCATCGGGTGCTCCCTCAGCTCCCTCGCGGATCGTCTGGAGTTCGCGCAGCCGGATGAGCGCCTCGCCCTTCGCGGCGAGAGCGTCGACCGCCTCGTTGAAGCGCTGGATGGACGGCGGGGACGCGGGGCCGAGCAGATACGCCCTCAGCTCGTGGCGGGCGGCGCGCAGCGTGTCCCGGTCGGGCTGGAACAGCAGCCGTACGAGCTCCTCCACCCCGTTGGCCTCCGGATCGAGCAGATAGGCGGCGCGGGCCACGGTGTGCTGCCGCCGGAACTCCTCCGCGCCGACGCCCGCCGCATCGGTGAGGGCGTACGGCTTGAGGGTGGCGATGAAGTCCGCGACCACGCCGGAGAGGTCACCGATCAGCAGATCGGCCTGGTCGAAACAGGAGTGGAGGGCAGGGGTGTCCGCCTCCACCACCTGGTGCAGCCAGGGTGGCGAGGCCGCCCAGTGCGCCCGGTGCCACTGCTCGCCCAGCTCCCCGGCCTCGGCCACCGCCGCCGGATCGGGTGCGGCGCTGTCGCGGGTGAGCATGGCCTCGTCGGCGTAGGCCGGGCGCAGCCGCGCGTGCAGCGCGGCGATACGTCGTGTCAGCTCGGCCCGGCAGCGGGTGGCCTCGGCGCGCAGCGCCCCGGCCTCCTCGGGCTCGTCCGTCCCCTGCCCGGCCCGCCGCTCGTTCGCGGCGCCGATCAGGGCGACGATGCGCCGGTGCGCGGCGGACCGGCGGTCGGCGGCGGGGTGCGGCCGGTAGAGGACCCGGACCGGCGGCTCGCTCTCCAGCAGCCGCCGCACGAGCGTCTCGCCTTCGGCCGCCGGCGAGGCGGGGCCAGGGGCGTAGAGCACGGTGGGGAGGGGTACGCCGTCGCCCTCCTGGACCTCCTGGACCTGGAGGCCGTCCAGCTGGGGCCGCCCCACCTCCACGATGTCCGCGTCCTCGACCCCGACCGCCGCCTCCGCGTACCGCTGCCGCCCGGCCCGCCCCGCGACCCACACCTGGTCGTAGACCTTGCTGTACGGATCGACCCCGGTGGCCGAGTCGCCGTCGCCATGACCGTCGCCATGGTCCAGGAACACGTGCTGCATGGTGGGGATGCGCAGCAGATGGATGTTTTCGCCGACGTTCGCCGGATAGAGCGCGACCCGCACACTGCCGAGATCCAGCCTCCGCAGATGCGTCCCGTCCGGCACGCACAGCACCGGCAGCACGGTCGGCGCCAGCACCTCCAGCAGATGCCGCTCCCGCACGATCACCAGCGCCGGGGCGCGCAGCGCCGCCACCGTCTCCAGCCACATGCCGACCTGGTATGCGGACGCCCGCGGCCCCGAGAAGTACAGCACCGTCTCCGGCCGGTGCCGGACCAGCCAGGCGTTCACCTCGCCCAGCACCCGCGCCGGGCCCGGCAGCCGGAGCGCCCCCACGAGGTACGGCAGCAGCGCCAGCACCGTCACCGCACACCCCCCGGCCGCCGCGGTCAGCCCCGCCACCACCCAGCGGGCGTCCCCGGTGACCAGCGTCGCCCCCAGCCCGCCCAGCGCCGCCACCTCGTACGCCAGCATCCGCAGCCCCGGCCACTCGGTCAGCCGCCGCGGCGGCCGGTCGCTGATGCCCAGCCGTCGCAGGTCGATATGGCGCGCCGCGACCGCGAGCCGCCGCCGACGGCCGATCAGCGTGCATATCGCGGCATGCAGCGCTTGACCGCCCAGCAGACACAGCACCAGCGCCATCGCCGACGCCAGCCCGACCGGACCGGTCACATGCATCCGCCCCAGCAGCAGAAGCAGCAGAACACACCGCAACTCGAAGCGCAGCGTCTCCCCGACATGCAGCCGCCCCAGACGCCCCATCAACCCCGGCGCCGTGCGCTGCATCACCAGATCACCCCCGACCCCCACCACCCCCGCCCCCACGAACACCCCACCCACGCCCGTGACGGCGGTCCCCGCCATC
>NZ_RIBZ01000608.1:0-4115 GCF_003721215.1 Streptomyces botrytidirepellens | reverse complement strand
GGGCCGCCGCCCCGGGCCCCCTGAGCTGGGGGCAGCGGCCTGGCCCCCACGTCCCGGAGGCCACGCGGACGCATGACATGCCTCCGCTGATGACGCCGCGCCCCCGGCCGTACGAGGATGGCCCCATGTCCGATTCCAAGAACGCTCCGCTGCCCCGACAGGTCGCCGACACCTACGTCGACGACCTCATCGAACTCGACCCGATCACCGGCACCTACCTGGGCGTTCCCGAGAGCGCACGCCGCCTCCCCGACTTCTCCCCCGCGGGCGCCGAGGCCGCCGCCGAGCTGGCGCGCGCCACCCTGGAGCGGCTGACCGAGGCCGAGGCGCGGCCCGGTGCGGACAGCGACGCCGAGCGGCGCTGCGGACGGCTGCTGCGGGAGCGGCTGACCGCCGAACTGGCCGTGCACGAGGCGGGCGAGCCGCTGCGCGCGGTCAGCAACCTGCACTCGCCGCTGCACTCGGTGCGCAGCGTCTTCACCGTGATGCCGACCGCCTCCGACGAGGACTGGTCGGCGATCGCGGCCCGGCTCCGTGCCGTCCCCGGCGCGCTGGAGGGCTACCGCGCCTCGCTCGCCGAGGGGCTCCGGCGCGAGCTGCCCGCCGGGCCGCGGCAGGTGGCCACGGTCCTCGGCCAGCTGGACGAGTGGATCGGCACCGACCGCAGCTGGTTCGCCGACTTCACCGCCGAGGGGCCGGACGCGCTGCGCTCGGAGCTGGACGAGGCCGCGGCCGCCGCCACCGGGGCGCTGGTCGCGCTCCGCGACTGGCTGCGCGACGTGTACGGCCCGGGCATCGAGGGCGCCCCGGAGGTGGTGGGGCGCGAGCGCTACCAGCGCTGGTCCCGGATGTGGAACGGCACCGATCTGGACCTGGACGAGGCGTACGCGTACGGCTGGTCGGAATACCACCGCATCCACGCCGAGATGCGCACCGAGGCGGAGAAGATCCTGCCCGGCGCCACCCCGTGGGAGGCGCTGCGCCACCTCGACGAGCACGGCGCGCACATCGAGGGCGTCGAGGAGACCCGGGTCTGGCTCCAGGAGCTGATGGACGAGGCCATCGAGCAGCTGGACGGCACCCACTTCGACCTGGCCGAGCGGGTCAAGCGGGTCGAGTCGATGATCGCCCCGCCGGGGAGCGCGGCCGCCCCGTACTACACCCAGCCGTCGGTGGACTTCTCCCGCCCCGGCCGCACCTGGCTGCCCACCATGGGCGAGACCCGCTTCCCCGTCTACGACCTGGTCTCGACCTGGTACCACGAGGGCGTCCCCGGCCACCACCTCCAGCTCGCCCAGTGGGCCCACGTCGCCGACCGGCTCTCCCGCTACCAGGCCACGGTCGGCATGGTCAGCGCCAACGCCGAGGGCTGGGCGCTGTACGCGGAGCGGCTGATGGACGAGCTGGGCTATCTGACCGACCCGGAACGGCGGCTCGGCTACCTCGACGCGCAGATGATGCGGGCGCTGCGGGTGATCGTCGACATCGGCATGCACCTGGAGCTGGAGATCCCCGGCCACTCGCCCTTCCACCCCGGTGAGCGCTGGACGCCGGAGCTGGCGCGGGAGTTCTTCGGGCTGCACTGCGGCCGCCCCGCCGACTTCCTCGACAGCGAGCTGGTGCGCTACCTGGGCATGCCGGGCCAGGCCATCGGCTACAAGCTGGGCGAGCGGGCCTGGCTGACGGGCCGGGAGGCGGCCCGCAAGGCGCACGGCGACGCCTTCGACGCCAAGAAGTGGCACATGGCGGCGCTGTCGCAGGGATCGCTGGGGCTGGACGACCTGGTGGCGGAGCTGTCCGCGCTCTGACGGCCCGGGAAGGGGTGGCCGGGCCGTATCGGCAAGCGTGTTGTGCCCCGGCCGCCCCGGTTCCTATCGTCCGTTCCATGCGTCCCGTGTTCCTGTTCTCCCGCGATCCCCTGGCACCGCGCCGCGTCGACCCCGAGTTCGCCGAGGAGGCCCGGGCCGTGCGCGCGACCGGGGCGTCCGTCGCACTGGTCGACCACGAGACCCTGACCGCCGGGGACGCGGCGGGCGCGGTGCGCGCGGTGGCGCCGGGCGAGCGCGGCGCCGGGCCCGTCTGGTACCGCGGCTGGATGCTGTCCGCCGGGCGGTACGCCGAACTGTCCACCGCCCTCGCCGACCGCGGCCACGCCCTGCTCACCTCGCCCGAGCGGTACCGCACCGCCCATAAACTCCCCGGCTGGTACGACGTCTTCGCCCCGCTGACCCCGCACAGCGCCTGGCTGCCGCTGGCGCCCGGCGGGGCGGTGGATCCGGAGGAGCTGGCACGGCTGGCCGAGCGGCTCGGCGGCGCGGGCCCGGCGGTGGTGAAGGACTGGGTCAAGTCCCGCAAACACGAGTGGTCCGAGGCGTGTTACGTCCCCGACCTCGCCGACACCGCCCGCCTGGCCTCGGTGGTCGCCCGCTTCGTACAGCTGCAAGGCGCGTACCTCACCGGTGGTGTGGTGCTGCGCGCGTACGAGCCGTACCGGCCGGTGGGCGAGGCCCGGGTGTGGTGGCTCGACGGCGAACCCGCCCTCATAGGGCCCCACCCCGACACGCCCGGCCTGACCCCCGACCCGGACCTGTCCGAGGTGGCCTCCGCCGTCCGCCAGCTGGCCTGCCGCTTCATCACCACCGACCTCGCCCTCCACGAGGACGGCCGCTGGCGCGTGGTGGAGGCGGGAGACGCCCAGGTCAGCGGCCTGCCGCGGACCACCGAGGCAAAGCCCCTGTTCACCGCCCTCACCACGGCCGCGGCGCGCTAGCGGCGCTTGGGCCGCGCCCGGCCGAGTACAGTCACGCTGGGCCGCGCGCACCCTCGCCGCGTCCCGGCGAGGAGGGGCCCACGTGGCGTACCAGCAGGGGCACGAGAACGGCCGGTTCGTGCTGCGGAACGGCCGGATGACGCTCCGCGAGCACACGCCCGGGGAGGCGGCCGCGCTCGCCGACGGCAAGCCCGGCGACCTGGACTGGATCGACGGCGTCCCCGGCGACGCGTCCATCGGTGCCGCCGGAATGACCGCCCGCGCGGCGGCGGCGGGCTACTACCGCTCCCCCTGGGGCACCTTCGCCATCCTGCGCGCCGAGGACGGCGTCGCCCTCGGCAGCATCGGCTTCCACGGCCCGCCCGCCCCCGGCGAGGGCGAGGTGGAGGTCGGCTACGACCTGTCCCACTCGGCGCGCGGCGCGGGCTGGGCCACCGGCGCGCTGCGGCTGCTGATGGAGTGGACCGCGGAGCGGCCGGAGGTCCACACCGTCATCGCCACCACCGAGCCGTGGAACATCCCCTCCCAGCGGGTGCTGCTCCGCGCGGACTTCTCGCGCACGGCGGACCGCGGCGACCTGTACGTCTACCAGCGCGCCGCCACGGGGGCCTGAGTCACCCCGGGGCGGCGGTGGCCGTGCGGTGGCGCACCGCCGATCCCTCGCGTCCCTTCACCACCTCCAGCCGCGCCGGGATCCGCTGGCGCAGATCCGCGACATGGCTGACGATGCCGACCGTACGATCCCGTTCGCGCAGCGAGTCCAGGACGTCCAGCACCTCGTCCAGGGTCTGTTCGTCCAGGCTGCCGAACCCCTCGTCGATGAAGAGGGTGTCGAGCCGGACCCCGCCCGCCTCGTCCGTGACGACGTCGGCGAGCCCGAGCGCCAGGGAGAGCGAGGCGAAGAAGGTCTCGCCGCCGGAGAGGGTGGCGGTGTCGCGCTCGCGGCCGGTCCAGGCGTCGATGACGTGCAGCCCGAGCCCGGAGCGGCCGCGGCCGCCCGTCCGGGCGTCGGAGTGCACCAGGGTGTAGCGCCCGGAGGACATGTGCCGCAGCCGCGCGCTGGCCGCGGCCGCCACCTGTTCCAGCCGCGCGGCCAGCACATACGCCTCCAGCCGCATCCGGCGCTCGTTGTCGGCTGAGGTGCCGGCGGCGAGGGTGGCGAGGCGGGCGACCCGGTCGTACTCCTCGCGCAGCGGCGCGAGCCGACGCGCGTCCTCGACGGCCTGCGCGGAGAGCCCGTCCAGCTCCTGGCAGCGGGTACGGGCCGCCGCGTCGGCCGCCGATGCGTCGCGCAGGGTGCGGGTGGCCGCGTCCGCGGCGGCCCGCGCCGCGGTCAGGTCGGCGG
>NZ_RIBZ01000603.1:0-4109 GCF_003721215.1 Streptomyces botrytidirepellens | reverse complement strand
CGGCCGGGCCGCGGGTGGGCACGGCCTCGGACGGGGAGGCGGACGCGGCGCCCGAGCAGCCGGTCAGCAGGGCTGACCCGGCGAGGGCACCGCCGCCCGCGGCTGCCGCGGCAAGCACCGACCGCCGCGGTATCCCGGCCGCCCCGGGGTCTGTTCGGAGGGAGGTCTCGGACATGGACGGGGGCGGCCCTTCACTCAGGGGCTCGGTTCGCCTCCGGGGCGCAGAAGCCCCTTCGGCTCACTCGCCCGGTAGCTATTCGTTCGACTGAACGATTGGGTGAGGTGCGTGAACGATAGCCAGCGGTTCCGCCCAGGCCAACCCTTCGTTCGCGGAAATTAACGGGGGTAACCCACTTGTTACCGACCGGCGCGGAGGGGGCGCGCTGCGCCCATCACGGTCCGCAAGCGCTCCCGCACACCGTCCACACGCTGTCCACGTGGTGAAAAACACCGAGCGTCGTCGGTTACGCCCCCGTACAGTGGCCGACATGCAGGTGATCCAGTCCACGAAGCTCGCCAACGTCTGCTACGAAATCCGTGGCCCGGTACTCGAGGAGGCGATGCGGCTGGAGGCAGCGGGTCACCGCATCCTCAAGCTCAACACCGGCAACCCGGCGACCTTCGGGTTCGACTGCCCGCCGGAGATCCTCGAGGACATGCTGCGCAACCTCGGCGACGCCCACGGGTACGGCGACGCCAAGGGGCTGCTCTCCGCCCGGCGCGCGGTGATGCAGCACTACCAGACCCAGGGCATCCACCTCGACGTCGAGGACGTCTTCCTCGGCAACGGCGTCTCCGAGCTGATCCAGATGTCGATGCAGGGGCTGCTCGACGACGGCGACGAGGTCCTCGTCCCCTCCCCCGACTATCCGCTGTGGACCGCCTCGGTCTCGCTCGCCGGCGGCACCGCCGTCCACTACCGCTGCGACGAGCAGGCGGACTGGCTGCCGGACCTCGCCGACATCGAGCGCAAGGTGACCGACCGCACCAAGGCGATCGTCATCATCAACCCGAACAACCCGACGGGCGCCGTCTACAGCGAAGAGGTGCTGCGCGGCATCACCGACATCGCCCGCCGCCACCAGCTGATCGTCTGCTCCGACGAGATCTACGACAAGATCCTCTACGACGGCGCCACCCACACCCCGACCGCCGCCCTCGCCCCGGACCTGCTGACGCTGACCTTCAACGGGCTCTCCAAGGCGTACCGCGTCGCGGGCTACCGCAGCGGCTGGCTCGCGGTCTGCGGCCCCAAGGCCCACGCCTCCAGCTACCTGGAGGGGCTGACGATCCTGGCCAACATGCGGCTGTGCGCCAACATGCCCGCACAGCACGCGGTGGCCGCCGCCCTCGGCGGCCGTCAGACGATCAACGACCTGGTACTCCCGGGCGGGCGGCTGCTGGAGCAGCGCGACACCGCGTACGAGCTGCTGACCCAGATCCCGGGCGTGAGCTGCGTGAAGCCGAAGGGCGCGCTGTACGCGTTCCCGAAGCTGGACCCCAAGGTCTACAAGATCAAGGACGACCGGCAGATGGTCCTCGACCTGCTGCGGGCCGAGAAGATCATGATCGTGCACGGCACGGGCTTCAACTGGCCGGAGCCTGACCACTTCCGCATCGTCACGCTCCCGGCGAAGAAGGACCTGGCCGACGCGGTGACCCGGATCGGGAACTTCCTCGACGGATACGGCCAGCCCTGAGCGACCGGAAGCGATCTTCTACAGAAGGCTCAACTTTAGACTGTGTCTAAGTTAGGATGGCCTCCTGAACGTTTGGAGGCCATCCATGTACGAGCCGATCCGCACCAAGTCGGTCCACACCATGGCCGAGCCCGAGCCCGACTTCCCCCACCGCTCCCGCGAGGAGGAGCTGGACATTCGGCTCGCCGGACATCTGACCGCGCTGCTGACCGTGACCGACGAGTTGCGCGCCCTCACCCCGGACCCGGCACTGGACGAGGCCGCCGAGCGCCTGGCCGACCAGGTCACCCGGCTGCGTGACGGCCGCGCCCCGCTGCGCGCCGCCCCCACCGCGGCCAGCGCCGACCCGGCCCACGTCGCCGCCCTCCACCAGCGTGCCCACACCCTGGCGGAATGGGCCCTGGTCATCGCCACCTCGCGCGAGGACGCGGCGGCCACCGAGCTCACCGCCGAGCGCCTGGAGGCGCATGCGGCGGGGCTGACCGTCGGGGTCTGAACGGGGACGGTCCGAACTGGGGCGGTCCGGGGCCATGGCGCACGATGGAGCCATGACCACCCTCACCCTCGTCCAGGGCGACATCACCGCGCAGCACGTCGACGCCATCGTCAACGCGGCGAACTCCTCCCTCCTCGGCGGCGGAGGCGTCGACGGCGCGATCCACCGGCGGGGCGGGCCCGAGATCCTCGACGCCTGCCGGAGCTTGCGCGCCTCCCGCTACGGCAAGGGGCTGCGCACCGGCCAGGCCGTGGCCACGACGGCGGGGCGGCTCGACGCCCGCTGGGTCATCCACACCGTGGGCCCGGTGTGGTCCGCCGCCGAGGACCGCTCCGGCCTGCTGGCCTCCTGCTACCGCGAGTCCCTGCGCGTCGCCGACGAACTGGGCGCGCGGACGGTCGCGTTCCCGGCGATCTCCACCGGCGTCTACCGCTGGCCGATGGAGGACGCCGCCCGGATCGCGGTGGAGACGGTCCGGACCGCGGACACGGCCGTCGAAGAGGTGCGCTTCGTCCTCTTCGACGAGCCCGCGTACGCGGCCTTCACGGCGCAGATCGATTAGAGGCCCTCAGGCGCCCTCGCCGAAGCGCGCCGCCTCCTTCGTCCAGGCCGCCGCCTGATCGCTGAGCGAGAGGCCGAGCCCGGCGCGGTTGGGGATGACCATGCGACCGTCGCGCAGCTCCATCCGCTCGTTGAACAGCGGCTCCAGCCACTCGAAGTGCTCGACCCACGCGGTGCGCGGGTAGGCCGCCGAGAGATGGGCGTGGATCTCCATCACGAAGTGCGGGGCGAGGCCGCGGCCCTTGTAGTCGGCGAGCGTCATGATCTGGAGGAACGGGGTGATGCCGCCGACCCGCGGGGCGTCGGGCTGTACGAAGTCGGAGGAGCCCGCCTCGATCAGCGCCGCGTGCTCATGCGCGCTGGTCAGCATCTCGCCGGTGGCTATGGGGGTGTCCAGGGTGGCGGCGAGGGCCGCGTGCCCCTCGGCGTCGTACGCGTCGAGCGGCTCCTCGATCCAGGTCAGGTCGAACTTCTCCAGCACCCGGCCGACCCGGGTGGCGGTGGTCCGGTCCCACTGCTGGTTGGCGTCCACCATGAGCGGTACGCCGTCCCCCAGATGCTCCCGTACGGTCTCCACCCGGGCGAGGTCCACGCGCGGGTCCGGCGAACCCACCTTGAGCTTGATCCCGGCGACGCCCCGGGCGCGGGCCAGGTCGATGTTCTCCAGCACCTGCTCGATGGGCGTGGAGAGGAAGCCGCCGGAGGTGTTGTAGACGCTGACCGCGTCGCGGTGCGCGCCCAGCAGCTTGGCCAGCGGCAGCCGCGCGCGCCGGGCCTTGAGGTCCCACAGCGCGATGTCGAACGCGGCGACCGCCTGCACGGCGGCCCCGCTGCGGCCCATGGACGCGCCCGCCCACACCAGCTTGTTCCACAGCCGGGCGATGTCGCTGGGGTCCTCGCCGATCAGCTCGGGCGCGATCTCCTGGGCGTGGGCGTACAGCGCGGGCCCGCCGGCCCGCTTGGAGTAGCTGAATCCGAGCCCCTCATGGCCGCCCTCGGTGCTGATCTCGGCGAAGAGGAAGGCCACTTCGGTGAGCGGCTTCTGCCGGCCGGTCAGCACCTTGGCGTCGCTGATGGGCGCGTGGAGCGGCAGGTACACCAGGGAGAGCCGGATCGCCGAGACCCGGTCGGTGCTCGCCTCGCCGGGAGCGGAGGCGAAGGGTTTGAAGGCGACGGATTCACTGGGCGCGACACTCATGCGGTGCTCTCCTCGGCATCGTGCTGGGGTCCAGGGCCTACCATCCGTCGCCGCACCGAAAACCGTCCAGACCCCATGTGTAGGGACTCCCCTCGATCACATCCCGCACAGAGAGGGCGCGTGCGCACAGGCCCGGGGCCCGCACCCTGTGGTG
>NZ_RIBZ01000604.1:0-4077 GCF_003721215.1 Streptomyces botrytidirepellens | reverse complement strand
GGTCGTCGCCCGGCTGCGCGAGCTGACCCGGGCGCTGGCGGCGCCCGCACCGGCGGACGGCGGCGGCGCGGCGGCCGAACTGGCCGACGCCGACGCCGCATCGGTCATCGACTTCATCAACAGCCAACTCGGCATCGACTCCGAACCGAAAGCGGAATGACCATGGCCAGCGACAGTGAGCTGCTCACCTATCTGAAAAAAGTCAGTTCGGAGCTGCACGAGACGCGGGAGCGGCTGCGGGCCACCGAGGAGAAGGCGTCCGAGCCGATCGCGGTGGTCAGCATGAGCTGCCGGTTCCCCGGCGGGGTGGCCGGCCCCGACGACCTGTGGCAGGTGGTCGAGCAGGGGCGGGATGTCATCGGCGACTTCCCCTCCGACCGCGGCTGGGACCTGGACGCGATCCATGACCCCGACCCGGCCCGGCCGGATACCTCGTACGTGCGCCACGGCGGATTCCTCGCCGACGCGCCCGGGTTCGACGCCGAGTTCTTCGGGCTGTCGCCCCGCGAGGCCCTGGCGATGGACCCGCAGCAGCGGCTGCTCCTGGAGAGCTCCTGGGAACTGTTCGAGGGACTGGGGGCCGACCCGGAGACCCTGCGCGGTTCGCGCACCGGGGTGTTCGTGGGCCTGAGCGCGCAGGACTACGTCACCGCCGCCGCGTCGTCCGCCGAGGACGTGCGGGGACACCTCGCCACCGGCAACGCGCTCTCGGTCGCGTCGGGCCGCATCTCGTACACGTTCGGGTTGGAAGGCCCCACCATGACGGTGGACACGGCCTGTTCCTCGTCCCTGGTGGCGCTGCACCTGGCCATGCAGTCGCTGCGCAAGGGCGAGTGCTCGCTCGCGCTGGCCGGCGGTGTCACGGTGATCGCCAGCCCACTGGTGTTCGTGGAGTTCAGCCGGCAGCGCGGGCTGGCGCCCGACGGCCGGTGCAAGCCGTTCGCCGCCGCCGCCGACGGCACCGGCTGGGCCGAGGGCGTCGCCATGGTCGCCGTGGAGCGGCTGTCGGACGCCCGGCGCAACGGCCACCAGGTGCTGGCGGTGATCCGCGGCTCCGCGGTCAACTCCGACGGCGCCTCCAATGGCCTGACCGCGCCCAACGGCCCCGCTCAGCAGCGTGTCATCCGGCAGGCACTCACCGACGCCGGTCTCTCTCCCGGGCAGGTCGATGTCGTCGAGGCGCACGGCACCGGCACCGCGCTCGGCGACCCCGTGGAGGCCCAGGCGCTGCTGGCCACCTACGGGCAGCGTCCGGAGGGCCGGCCACTGTGGCTGGGCTCGCTGAAGTCCAACCTCGGGCACACACAGGCCGCGGCCGGAATGGCCGGGCTCATCAAGATGGTGCGGGCGATGGGGCACGGCCTGCTGCCGCGCACACTCCACGTCGACCGCCCGACCCCGCACGTCGACTGGAGCGCCGGCGACATCCGGTTGCTGACCGAGGCACAGCCGTGGCCCGCGGGCGGCCGGACCCGACGCGCCGCGATATCGTCGTTCGGCATCAGCGGGACCAACGCGCACATCATCGTGGAGGAGCCACCCGCCCCGGACGCCCCCGCCCCGGACGCCCCCGAACCGGCCGGTGAGCCGGTCGTGCAGCCCGTCGCCTGGGTGGTCTCGGCGCGCACCCCCGATGCACTGCGTGAGCAGTGCGCTCGCGTGGCGGAGGCGGTGACCACAGGAGCGGCGGCCGGCGCGACGGCGGCCGACGTCGCCGCCGCGCTGGCCGGCCGGGCCACCCGGTTCGCCCACCGCGCGGTCGTCCTGGGCGAGGACACGCGGACGCTCGCCACCCGGCTGCGTACCTCCCCCGACACCGGCACGGTCCTCGAAGCCGCTCCGGTCACCCTGCGGCTGACCTGCGACGCTCAGGTCGGGGCCGCCCAGGTACGGGCACTGCGCGAGGCGCTGCCACCCTTCGCCGCCGCCCTCGACGAGGTGACCGCCGAACTCGCCGAGGAGACCGGTGAGGAAGCCGCCGACCTGCTCGGCGGAGTTGCCGGGGGACGGCTGGTTCCGCTCGCCGGGTGCCTCGCACTGGCCCGCATGTGGCGTCACCACGGGGTGGAGCCGGTCGCCTTCTCCGGCACCGGCACCGGCGCCTACGCCGCCGCGTACCTGGGCGGCGACCTCACTCTCGCCGAAGCTCTCGCGGACACCACGCCCGAGCCCGAAAACCCCTCCGAGAAGGGCGAGTTGCTGGAGACCGGCTTTGGCGCCCGGCTGTCGCATGGGCGGGCCGGCTTCCTGGCCGAGCTGGCCCGGCTGTGGACCAACGGCGTGCCGGTCAACTGGACACGGGCCTTCGCCGGACAGTCCGCGCGGCCGGTCTCGCTCCCCCCGTACCCCTTCCAGCACACCAGGTTCTGGCCGGACGAGGTGACCGCGGGCGACGTCGCCTCCGCCGGGCTCGAACCCGCAGGGCACCCGCTGCTCGGCGCGCTGACCACGGCCGTCGACGGCTCGTCGGTCTCCGCGTTCGGCCGGCTGTCCCTGTCGGCGCAGCCCTGGCTGGCGGAGCACGTGGTGGGAGGCCGGGTCCTGCTGCCGGGCACCGCGTTCGTCGAACTCGCCCTGCACCTGGGCAAGGTGACCGGTGCCCCGTGCGTCGGCGAACTCCTGCTGCAGAGCCCCTTGGCGCTCGACCCCGGCGGCGCGCGGCTGCTGCGGGCCGAGGTGGGCGGACCGGACGAGCGGGGCGACCGGTCGCTCGCGGTGTACTCACGCCCTGACGACGCCGAGCCCGACACCTGGACCACACATGCCACCGGCACCCTGACGGTCTCCTCCGCGCCCGTCCCCGCCCGCTCGCAGTGGCCCGCGCCGGGCGCCCAGCCCGTCGACCTGGACGGCCTCTACGACCGGCTGTCGGACGCCGGGCTCGACTACGGTCCGCGCTTCCGCGGGCTGACGGCGGCCTGGTCGGACGGCGACGAGCTGTACGCGCGGATCGAGCTGCCGGAGGAGGCGCATGCCCAGGCGCTGCGGTTCGGCCTGCACCCGGCGCTGTTCGACGCCGCGCTGCACACCCTGGCCCTGCGCGGCGGGGAGCGGGGGCTGCTGCCGTTCCTCTGGGAGGACGTCACCCTGCACTCCAGCGGCGCCACCACGCTGTGGGTCCGGCTGACGGGCGGCCCCGGGGAGCCCTGCACGCTGGCGCTCGCGGACGGCGATGGCATGCCCGTGGCGACCGTGACCGGCCTGACGGTGCGCCCGATCGAGGCGATGGACACCGCCGAGCCCGTCGTGCGGGACAACCTGTTCCGGGTGGTCTGGGCCGCAGCCGGGGACACGCCCCGGCGGGAACACCGGCGGTGGACGGTGGTGGGCGGCACCGGCACGCCGGGCCGCTGGCGCGACGCGGTGCCGGAGCTGCGGACCGCCGAGTCCGTGAGCGCGGCGCTCGGCACCGGGGAGCCTGCCGGCGAGGCCGTCGTGGTGTGGTGGCCGGCTGCGGGCGGCGAGCTGCCCGCGGCGGCGCACGAGGCCACCGCCCGCGCCCTGGAATGCGTACAGCACTGGCTCTCCGACGGGCACACCGGCGACAGCCGCCTGGTCTTCCTCACCCGGGGCGCGGTGGCGGCCACCCCGGAGGAACAGCCCGACCCGGCGCAGGCCGCGGTGTGGGGCCTGCTGCGGTCGGCCCAAGCCGAACACCCGGGCCAGTTCGTCCTGGTGGACCTCGACGGGCGGGAGGCGTCCGCCGCCGTGATGCCCGTCGTACTGGCGCAGGGGGAGCCGCAGTACGCGGTGCGGGACGGCGACGTGCTCGTGCCGCGGCTGGTGGCCGCCGAACCGGCCGCACCGCACGAGGACGCGCCGCGGACGGCCGACGGGGACGAGGTGCTGGTGGCGGTGCGTGCCGTCACGGGCGGCGGCGCGGCCGGCGTGGTGCTGGCCGTCGGCGCCGACGTCACCGGGTTCGCCCCCGGCGACCGGGTGCTGACCGGCGAGCGAGTGGTGGCGGACGAACGCACCGTCCTGGCCGGCGCACAGGCGCGGCGTGCCGTGCCGGCCGGCTGGTCGTACGGCCGGGCGGCGTCCGCCGCGGCCTACCTGCGGGCGGCCGGCGTGCTG
>NZ_RIBZ01000602.1:0-4042 GCF_003721215.1 Streptomyces botrytidirepellens | reverse complement strand
GGCTCATCGACGTGGAGGGTTTGGGGCAGGGTGGCGTGGCGCATGGCCTGGATCATCTTGATGACGCCGCCGATACCGGCCGCCGCCTGGGCGTGGCCGATGTTGGACTTGAAGGAGCCCAGCCACAGGGGTTCGTCGCGGTTCTGTCCGTAGGTGGCGAGCAGGGCCTGTGCCTCGATGGGGTCGCCGAGCGTCGTGCCCGTGCCATGGCCCTCCACCGCGTCCACCTCATCGGGGTTGAGCCCGGCGTTGGCCAGCGCGGCGTTGATGACGCGTTGCTGCGAGGGACCGTTCGGCGCGGTGAGGCCGTTGCTGGCGCCGTCCTGGTTGACCGCCGAGCCGCGTACGACGGCCAAGATGGTGTGTCCGTTGGCCTCGGCGTCCGAGAGTCGTTCGAGCAGGACCATGCCCGCGCCCTCGGCCCAGATCGTGCCGTCGGCGGCCGCCGAGTAGGACTTGGCCCGGCCGTCGGGCGCCAGCCCGCGCTGTCGGCTGAACTCCAGGAACATCCCGGCATTCGCCATGATCGTCGCGCCACCGGCCAGGGCCATCGAGCACTCGCCACTCCGCAGGGACTGGCACGCCAAGTGAAGCGCCACCAGCGACGAGGAGCACGCGGTGTCGACCGTGACCGCCGGGCCCTCGAAGCCGAACGTGTACGACACCCGCCCGGACGCCACGCTCGCCGTCGTACCCGTCAGCAGGTAGCCCTCGACGGGTTCGCCGCCGTGATGGGTCAGCGAGACGTACTCCTGCGCCGCCACTCCCGCGAAGACACCGGTGTCGCTGCCGCGCAGGGTGTCGGGACGTATGCCCGCGTCCTCGAACGTCTCCCAAGCGGTCTCCAGAAGGAAGCGCTGCTGGGGGTCGAGCGCGAGGGCTTCGCGCGGGGTGATGCCGAAGAACTCGGGGTCGAAGCGGTCGGCGTCATAGAGGAAGCCGCCCTTCTGGACGTAGGTCTTGCCGCGCACGTCGGGGTCGGGGTCATAGAGGTTCTCGACGTCCCAGCCGCGGTTGTCGGGGAACGCCCCGACCGCGTCGCGGCCCTCGGCCACCAGCCGCCACAACTCCTCCGGTGTGCTCGCGCCACCGGGGAAACGGCACCCCATGCCCACGATCGCGATCGGCTCGACCGTGTCGGTCGTCGCCGGTGCGGTACGGGCGGTGCGGCGGGCCACCTGAGCGCCGGTCGCCTCCGCCTGCCCGCTGCCCACCAGCTCGCCACGGATGTAGCTCGCCAGCACCGCGGGGGTGGGGTAGTCGAACAACAGGGTGGAGGGGAGGCGCATCCCGGACGCCTTGTTGAGCGAGTTGCGCAGCTCCACCGAGCTGAGCGAGTCGAAGCCGAGGTCCTTGAACGAGTGCGCGGGGTCGATCGCGTCGGGCGAGCCGTGTCCGAGGACGGTGGCCACGTGACCGCGCAGGAAGTCCAGCACGATCCGGTCCTGCTCGGGCTCGGGGTGACCCGCGAGCGACTGCCGCAGGCCGCCCGCGTCCGCTCCGGCCGTGGCCGACTGGGCCGCGCTGCGCAGGGGCGTGCGGACCAGGCCGCGGAAGATCGGCGCCACGGGGGCGGACGTGGCGCGGGCACGCAGGCCCGCGAGGTCGAGCTTGGCCGGGACCACCACGGCCGGGGCCGCCGCCAGCGCCGCGTCGAAGTGGGCGAGCGCCTGGTCGGCGGGCATCGGCAGCAGCCCGTTGCGGCTCATGCGCGCCCGGTCCTGCTCATCGAGGGTCCCGGCCATGCCGCCGCCCTGATCCCACAGCCCCCAGGCGAGTGACGTCGCGGGCAGCCCGCACGCACGGCGGTGCTGGGCGAGTCCGTCCAGGAAGCTGTTGGCGGCCGCGTAGTTGGCCTGCCCGGGAGAGCCGAGGACACCGACCGCCGACGAGAACAGGACGAACGCGTCCAGGTCCAGGTCCCGGGTCAGCAGATGGAGGTTCCACGCGGCGTCCACCTTCGGGCGGAGCACCCCGTCGAACCGCTCAGGACCGAGCGCCGTGACGATGCCGTCGTCCAGAGTCCCGGCGCAGTGCACCACCGCACCGAGCGGATGCTCCTCCGGCAGACTCCCGAGCAGGGTTTCCAGGGACTGCCGGTCGGCGGCGTCGCAGGCCGCGATCGTGACCTCGGCGCCGAGTTCGGCGAGTTCCGCGGCGAGGGTGTTCCCTGCCTGCGGGCCGCTCCGGCTGATGAGCAGCAGCCTCCTGACACCGTACGTGCCGACCAGGTGGCGGGCGAGGAGCGTGCCCAGGGCGCCGGTGCCGCCGGTGATGAGCACCGTCTTGTCCGGGGTGAACGGCGCCGGAGAGGTGTCGGGAGTGTCGAGGTTGGCCGTACGGGCGAGACGCGGGGCCAAGAGCGCACCGTCGCGTACGGCGAGTTGGGGTTCTGTCGTGGCGAGCGCCGCCGGGATGGCTCCCAGCGAGGCATCCGAGCCGTCGAGGTCGATCAGGGTGAACCGGTCCGGGTGCTCCGACTGAGCGGTGCGGACCAGCCCCCAGACCGCCGCTCCGGCCAGGTCGGTCGGCTCGTCGCTCGTCCCGGTGGACATCGCGCCCCTGGTGAGGATCACCAGACGGGAGTCCGGCCGGTCATCGGACACGACGGCCTGGACGAGGCCGAGCACGCGATGCGTGAGGTCGCGGGTGGCCTGGGCCGGGTCGGGGCCGTTCTCGTCGTCCTCGGAGACACACCACGTGACGAACACCTCGGGCCCGGTGGCGTCGTCGTCCCGCTGCGCCGTGGGGAGCGCCACCGCGTCCTGCGGGACCTCGACCGTGCCCTGTATCTCCTCCTCGGGCGTCGGGACGGCGAGCCAGTCGACCTCGTACAGCTCACCGGCGTCGGCGGCGCGTGCGGCGGCGAGTTGGTCGGGGCCGACCGATCGCATGATGAGGGCGTCGATCGTCATCACCGGCGCACCCGTCTGATCCGCGATGACCAGCGACACCGTGTCCGGTGTGGGCCACATGAGACGAATCCGCAGGGCGCTCGCCCCCGTCGCGTGGAGGGTTACGCCGCTCCACGAGAACGGCACCCGGATGGCGTCTTCCGCCGCCTCGCGCCCCGCGACGAGCGCCGCCGGCTGGAGCGCCGAGTCGAGCAGACCGGGATGGATGCCGTACGCGCCGGGGTCGGCGTCCGTGGGGAGGGACACTTCCGCGTACGTGGTGTCCCCGTCCCGCCAGGCCGCGCGCATCCCCCGGAACAGCGGTCCGTAGCCGAAGCCCGCGTCGGTGACCCGCCGGTAGAACTCCTCCGTGTCCATCGGGGTCGAGGCGGCCGGGGGCCAGACATCGTCCGTGAGCACGCCGGTCGTGGTGGGTGCTTCCCGCTCCTGGGCCGCGAGCACACCCGTGGCATGGCAGGTCCACTCGTTCTCGGCCGGGGCGTCCTCCGGCCGGGAGTAGACCGCGAGGGAGCGCCGCCCGGAGTCGTCCGCCGGTTCGACGAGCACGCGCAGCTGGAGGGCGCCGCGCTCCGGTACGGCGAGGAACACGTGGTGAGTGAGCTCCTCGATGTGGTCACAGTCCACGTGGCGTGCCGCGTGGAGGAGGAGATCGACGAAGGCCACACCGGGCACGATCATCGCGCCGAAGATGGCGTGCTCGGCCACCCAGGCGGGATCGGATCCGGAGACGCGGCCGGTGAAGAGGTGTCCGCCGCCATTGGGCAGTTCGGCCAAGGTGGTCAGCACCGGGTGGCCCGTCGCCGTCAGCCCCAGACCATCGGCACCCGCGGTGGGCCTGGGCCGCTCCAGCCAGTAGCGCCGGCGTTGGAAGGGGTAGGTGGGAAGCGCGGTGGGTGTGCTGGACTCGCCGATCAGGGGAGTCCAGTCGACGTGGACGCCGTGGGTGTGTGCGGTGGCCAGGGCGGTGAGGAACGTGTGGTTCTCGTCCCGCTCGCGGTGCTGGACAGGGATGAACGCGGCGTCGTCGGCGTCGTCGGTCACGCTGTCCTGGGCCATGGTGGTGAGGGTGGCGTCGGGGCCGAGTTCGAGGTAGTGGCGGACGCCGTGGGTGTGGAGGGTGGTGATGC
>NZ_RIBZ01000598.1:0-4022 GCF_003721215.1 Streptomyces botrytidirepellens | reverse complement strand
CCCGCCCGCAGTTCCTTGCGGGCGGGGCCGGGCGGATGTTCTGTCTAACCCCGCCCTG
Source organism: Streptomyces botrytidirepellens (assembly GCF_003721215.1). Lineage (NCBI taxonomy): Bacteria > Bacillati > Actinomycetota > Actinomycetes > Kitasatosporales > Streptomycetaceae > Streptomyces > Streptomyces botrytidirepellens. The sequence continues at coordinate 3,964 of NZ_RIBZ01000598.1, read as the reverse complement.
CCCCACCGTCGGCCATGCCCGGCCCGCCCCCAGCACCGACTGAGAGCGGGCCGCCCGTGCGTTCCCACCCTCCTGACGGCGCCGCGTCCCGACCCCGCCCGTGAGTCTGCCGACCCGTTGGCTCGGTGGTTGCGGGGTTTGGACAGTGGCGGGGCAGAGTTGCCCCTGCTGGATGACGCTCCCGCACCCCCGGCAGTCGAGCGCCCGGCAGCCGGGCCGCCCTCACCCTGTGCACCCCACGAGGTCGGCCCGGCCACCCTCACCGAGCCACGATCACCAGCCCCCTCCCGGCACTCGCCGGGCACGCCACCACCCCGCCGTTCCTGGAGTCATGTCATGCCCACACCTGCCCTGCCCGACGCCCACGCCCGCGCGGCCGCCGTCCTCACCGCCGCCGGTCTCACCGTCCTCGACACCAACACCAACGGTACGGGGGTGCGGGTCCAAGCCGCCCCGTACGACCCGGACCACTCGTTCGTCGTCCCCGTCATCAACGGCCGCGAGAACTACCCCCCGCTCCTCCCGGAGTACAACAACCGGCGCTCCGCGTGGGTCCGGCTGATGCAAGCCGCCCGTAACGCCCTGACCGGCGCCGGATGGGAACGGCTCTACGAGACGGACAGCGGCGGTGAATTCCGCCCCCCGGCCGAGTGATCCACCACGCCCGCCCTGCCCGCCGCCGGACCCCTGAACCAGCTCAACTACCCCCGCCGACGCAGAAGGCGACCCCATGCTGATGCACCCCTTCCCCGCTCACATAGCAGCCGACATCAACCGCAGCCGCCTCCGCGCCCCCGCACCGGCACGCCCCCACATCGGCCGACGCTTCGTCGCCGAGTGGTCCCAGTCCTGCGCGTGCGGCGGCACCTTCCTCGGCTACGAGGAGGAGCCCTGCCGCCCGGACTGCACCGGCTACTACCCCGTGCGCTCCTGGATCGTCCTCGGACACTCCGAAGGTGGCCCTCAAGCAGCCGGTCAGCCCGGCGACAGCTACGGCCCCACCGTCGCGGGCCCCTGGTACGACTGACCCGCACCCGCTGTGCCAGGCACCGCAGCGCCCCACGGCCCCGCACCCCGGACACCCCCGTGCCCGAGGCGCGGGGCCGCACTCATACCCCGTCCCGCCGCCAGCCCGCCGCGCCTTGCCCGACTAACCGCCCGCCACCACACCATGCACCCCATCAACCAGCCGCGCCCCGATGGGAGTTCCACCGTGACGACCACCGTGCACCGCCCCCACACCGTCACCGCCCGCATCACCACCGACCCCACGCACTCGTCTACCGCCCCGGCCCACCCCATGCCCACGGAACGCCTCAACGCTGCGATCCTGGCCGACGCCGACGCCGACGCCGACGCCGACGCCGACGCCATACGGCAGACGACCGCCGCCAGCGCCCTCACCGCCAACTGAACCCCCCTGCCGCACCCCCGCACCCGCGCGTACCCGAAAGGCCATCTGATGGACCCCAAAACCCGAGCCGCAGTCCAGTCGTACTACCGGCTGACCGAGACCTTGCAAGCCGCGATCCAGGATCCCGACCGCTACGAGCCCGGGTTGACTGCCGCCGCATACGAAGCCAACCGCCTCATGGCCGCCGCCGGACTCCTCAGCAAATCCCCACAGGAGATCACCGCACTCGTCCGCGAGATCTACCCCGACTGGAACCCCTCCTGACGGCCGCCCACGAGCCTCAACAGGTCTACAACCCCGCGCCCCTCACCATCAGTCCCGGACAATCCCTGAGCGCCCATCAGAGCCTCCAGGCCCACTCCGGGCGGTGAGCGCCCCCGTACGAAGCCATCCCCCGGCTTCGTGCGGCTGTGAGCGCCCGGCTCCGGCCGGGTCGCGCCGCGTGGGACCCCTCGTTCCCGCACCGCGCGGCCCGGCCCCCCGTACCCACTCGCTCAGGGAGCTTTGCTGTGACCACGCTTGTTCAGCCCACACCAACCGTGACCGCCCGACTCGACACCGGTACTCCCCGGCCCGCCACTCGGTGCGATGAGCCCGCCCGCCGCCCATACGCCGCCCAGAGCGTGCGATATGTAGAGCACGGCGTCGTCGTCACCGCTGTGTGGGTGTCCGACCCCACCATCGATCCGGCGGTCGCGCTGGAGAACATTCTTCGTACCGACCTGCCGTACGAGGTGGAGGTGATCGCCGAGGCGAAGCGGTTCTACAAAAGCCACGGTGCTAGCTTCTCCGGCTGGATCGTCTCTGTCGGCAAAGGGCTCAGCCACAGCGACCCGATCCCAAACAAGCCCGAGGCCATGGCGCAGCTCCGTCACGATGTCGCCGAGCGCTTTCACCGCCCCGTGCATGCCTGAGTACGGGATTCTTAACGAGGCGGCGGGCGGCTGACAGCCCACCACAGCGGCGAAGAGCGGCCCCGGTGCCGACACGGCAACCGCCAGCCGCCACACCGCCCCACACACGACCATCCTCCGGCCCCACCCCGCGCATGCACGCGGGTCGGGGCCGCCCCATGCCCCCTGCTATACGAACTGGCTCACCCCGCTACCTGCCCGCTCAACGCTCAACCGGGGGAGTGGGGTTGAGCCGCTAACTCCGCTACAGGCCACGGTGTGTTCAGCCGGTGAGCGCCCCGTATGAGGATCACCCCCGCCCCTCTCATTTCATGCGGCGGAGCGTGTCCGGCGGTTTCCGGGCCGTGCCGGACACGGGGCCCCTTGCGCGGCCTTCCGCGTGCCCGCGCGGCCCGGCCCCAGTTGCCGCCCCGTCGTGGCGCAGCTCGCGGCCCTGCCGGGCCGCCCATCCCGGTGTACCGAACACCCACCCCCAACACCCTCAAGGACTTGCCTGTGTCTTCCTTCAGCGACGAGCAGGACCATGCCCCCGGCATTTTCACCACCACCCGCGTCAGCAACGTCATGTATGCCCACCTCAGGGGCCGCGGTGGGCTCGGCGGTCACTACTGCGCCGACCTTTCCACCATTCGCCCCGGTGAGCGAGTCGCCCTGCATGACGCCCGCCTGTGCCGGACCGTCATCGGCATCGTCGACCAAGCCGAGCACGACACGAACGCGGTCACCTTCCGCTTCGCCTCAGACCGTTTCCGGGTCCTGCACGGCACGGAGCCCGTCATGGCGCACTGGCGTACCTACCGCTGGCACTCTCCGGCCACCGCCCCGTATGTGCACGCCATCGTGCACACCACCGACAGCGCGAGCGCCCCCTACACCGATCGATACGCCCCGGTGCCGGGCCGCTCGATCGCCCACGTCGATGTCACCGGACACGGCGGACCCGACGACGCATGGCACTACGGCACCCCCTACCGCAGTGACCTGGGGCGCCTGGCCCCATGGTGCCTGCACTGCGGCCACCCGATGGCCACCGGCGAGCCAGAAACCCCCCCGGCCCCGTGCCGTTCCGGGTACGGGCATCACCCGGTCCGGATCTGGACTCCCTACAGCTGGGCCTGCGCCACCCCGTCCCAGAACATCACGCTCACCAACGACTACCGCGCCCACGACGGCCAGCCGCCCATCGACCCCTTCAACACCGACGACATCAACCAGGCCATCACCTATTACCTCACCGACACCATCGAGTGGTACGACAGCGCAATGTTCGGCATCGAATACGTCCTGGAGGAGAGCGCGTACCTCCAGCAGACCGCGGATGTCGAAGACACCACCGCATGCCATCCCCCGGCCGACCCGGACCCCTGGCACCCCGGCAACGCATACAGCGACGAACCACCGTTCTAACCACTCAACCGCACCACCCGGCCCCGGCCCAGGACACCCCCGTCCCGGGCTCAGGGCCGCCCGCGCGCCCCGGGCCGCGTCTCCCGGCGCCAGGCTACTGGCGGCCCCCCTTGGTGGCTTGCGGGGCTTGGCAGCGCGCGGGGGAGTGTGGGTGGTGCCGGAAGGATGCTCCCGCACCACCCCCCCCGAGGTGTGGTCGAGCCCCCGGCGGCCGGGCCGCCCCCACCAT
>NZ_RIBZ01000601.1:0-4002 GCF_003721215.1 Streptomyces botrytidirepellens | reverse complement strand
CGGGCGGCGCCGACGCGGACCAGCCCGTCGAGCGCGACCGCGGCCCGGACCCGCCGCCGCACCGCCGACCGCCGGTGCAGCACCGCGTAGCCGTCGCGCTCGACGGCGGTGACGATGCCTCCGTAGAGCACGTACGCGGTGCGGATGCAGGGCCGGGCCACCGGGTCGAGCATCGGGATGCCGGGCAGCGCCCGGCGGTAGTAGCCGCGGGTGAGGGCGGCGAAGTCGCGCAGTGCTGCGGTGATGCGCCGGTCCCGCCGCCCGGTGCGGCGGGACCACCGCAGGCGGTCCCGGTCCACGCCGTGTGCGGCCAGCAGGTCGGCGGGCAGGTAGATCCGGCCGCGGTCCAGGTCCTCCCCCACGTCCCGCAGGAAGTTGGTGAGCTGGAAGGCGACGCCGAGCGCCGCCGCGTGCGGCTCGGCGTCCTCGCGGGGCACGACGTGGCCGAGTACGGGCAGCATCTGGAGGCCGATCACCGCGGCCGAACCGTGCATGTAGTGGCGCAGGTGCGCGAAGGTGGGGTAGTCGGTGACGGTCAGGTCGGTCCGCATCGAGGCCATGAAGTCGGTGAAGTGGCGGTGGTCGATGCGGTAGGTGGCGGCGGTGTGCGCCAGGGCCCGGACGACGGGCTCGTCGCCGCGCCCGGTGCGCAGGGCCCGGGACAGCTCGGCGTCGAGCCGGTCCAGACAGGCTGAGCGCGGGGCGGTGCCGCCGGAGCCCTCGAGGTCGTCCACGATGTCGTCGGCCCAGCGGGCGAAGCCGTAGAGGGCGTGCACGGCGGGGCGCCGGGCCGCGGGCAGCAGCCGGGTCGCCAGGAAGTACGTCCTGCCGTGGCGGGCGTTGAGCAGGCGACACCGCAGATAGTCGGCGCGCAGCGCCGGGTCGTGGATACCGGCGGCGTCGAGTTCGTGTCGGGTCATGGGGTTCCTTGCCGGAGGAGGGCCCGCGGCCGGGTGCGGCGGGGACCGGGGCGGGGGTGGCCGGTGATGCGGGCGGCGGCCAGCTTTCCGGAGATCAGTACGGTCGGGACGCCCACGCCGGGGGTGGTGCCGCAGCCCGCCAGCACCACGTTCTCCCGGCCGCGCACGAGGTTGGCGGGGCGGAACGGTCCGGTCTGGGCGAAGGTGTGCGCGAGCGAGAACGGACTGCCCGCGGCATGCCCCTGGGCCGCCCAGTCGGCCGGGGTGACCAGGCATTCCTGTTCGATGGCCGCCCCGAGTCCGGCCAGGCCGCGGCGCTCGAGCTCGGTGAGGACGCGATCCCGGTAGCGCGGGCCGAGGGCGCGCCACGCGGCGGCGCCGGGTCCGATGTCGGTGTTCGGGCAGGGCGCGAGGATGTAGTGGATGTGGCGGCCGGGCGGGGCGAGGGCGGGGTCGTGTGTGGTGGGCCGCGTGATGAGCAGCGAGGGATCGCTCATCAGCCGCCCGGAGACGGTCAGTTCCTCGAACGTGGCGCGCCAGGCCGCGCCGAAGGAGAGGGTGTGGTGGGCCAGTTGGGGCCAGGTGCGGTCGGTGCCGGTGTGCAGGACGACGGCCGAGGGTGAGCGCCGGTGGCGCAGCGGGCGGCGCGGGGCGCGGCCCAGCAGCCGGTAGGACTCGGTCAGCTCGCAGCTGAGGACGACGGCGTCGCAGGGCACGCGGCCGTGCGGGGTGATGACGGCGGTGACCCGCCCGGCCCGCTGCTCCAGCCGGGTGACGTGCTGCCCGAAGCGCAGGTCGGCACCGGCGTCGGCGGCCGCGGCGGCCAGCGCGCGGGGCACGGCGTGCATGCCGCCACGGGGGAAGTACACGCCCGCGACGGTGTCCATGTAGGCGATGACGGCGTACGCGGCCAGGGCGCGGGCCGGTGGCACGCCCGCGTAGAGGGCCTGGAAGGAGAAGACCCGGCGCAGCCGCTCGTCGCGGAGGAAACGGCCGATGCCGGGGTCGAGCCGTCCGAAGCCACCGAGGGCGGCCAGCCGGGCGAGGTCGGGGTGGAGCAGCTGGAGCGGCGAGTCGAAGTTGGCGTCGATGAAGCGGGTCATCTGGGCGCGGTGGAGTGCTTCCAGCCAGGCCCGCAGCCGCCGGTATCCGGCCGCTTCGCGCGGCCCGGCGAAGGCCCGTACGGACTCCTCCATGGCGTCCGCGCCGGTGTGGACGTCGAGGCTGCTGCCGTCGGCGAACGCGGCCCGGTAGGCGGGGTGCAGCGCGACCAGGTCGAGCCGGTCGGACACCTCCTCCCCCACGGCGGCCAGCGCCTCGGCCAGCAGGTCCGGCATGGTGAGCACGGTGGGGCCGGTGTCGAAGCAGTAGCCGCCGCGCTCCAGGCATCCGGCCCGGCCGCCGGGCCGGGTGGCGCGTTCCACGACGGTCACCCGGCGCCCGGCGCCGAGCAGGTGCAGGGTGGCGGCGAGCCCGGACAGCCCCGCTCCGACGACCACGACATGGCCCGTGGGCCCGGCGACGGTCCTCATGGTTTCAGTCTTCTGACGTCCGGGCCGCCCACCCGCGCGAGGGGCCGTACGGCCGAACGAATTCGACCGTGCGTGAGCCGCGCCCGCTACCTCCGCGGTTCCTGGCCACGCGGTCCCGGCTCCGGCAGCCCCGGGCCGGTGCAGTGCACATCGCCCGCCGGGAGGCGGCCGTCGACCAGGTACGCGGCGGCCGTCCGGTCGACGCAGGCGTTGCCGCGGCTGGCGAACACCCCGTGGGAGTAGTCCTGGTGGAGCGTCACCAGCCGGGAGCCCGGCAGCCGGTGGCGGAGCCGGTGCGCCCCCTCGATGGGGGTGACGGGGTCGTGTGCGGAGGCGACGAGCAGGCCGGGCGGGGCGTCGGGGCTGCCGAGCGAGGTGCGGCGGGCCGGGCGGTGGTGCCAGTAGGCGCAGGTGGACGCCTCGATCCCGGTGAGGACCGGGTGCGGGTCGAGGTGCCGCATGCGCCGCACGTCGGCCACCACCCGGCGGGGTGTGGGGGCGTGGCCGTCCGCGCACTTCACGATGCGGTTGGCGGCTTCGTAGGTGCGTGACTCCGCGCCGGCGAAGGGGGTGTCCGGGCGGAGGAGCGCGGTGTCGCCGCCGCGCAGGGTGGCGCGGAGTCCGTCGGCGAGGTCCGTCCAGCGCTCGGTGCGGCCGAGCGCGCGGTAGACGGCGCGGTCGAACTCGGCCGGGCCGACGCCACCGACGGGGCGGGCGGTGAGCCGGGCCCGCGCCCTGCGGTAGGCGTCGCGCACCGCGTCCGTACGGTCGCCGAGCCGGAAACGGTCCGCGTGGCGCGCCGTCCAGCCGAAGAACACCTCGCGCTGCCGCAGCAGCGCCCGGGCCTGCGCCAGGTCGAAGTCGTACCACTCCTCGGGGCCGACGACGCTGTCGAGCACCATGCGGCCCACCCGGCCGGGGAACGAGGCGGCGTAGGCGGCGCCGAGGTAGCTGCCGTAACTGACGCCGAGGAACCCGGTCCGCGGCTCGCCGAGCGCCGCGCGGAGGGCGTCCATGTCGTGTGCGGTCTGTTCCGTCGACAGGTGGGGAAGGGCGTGGGCCGCTCCCTTCGCGCAGTCGTCCGCCATGCGCCGCAGGGAGGCGAGGTGGGCCCGCTCCGCGGCGCGGCCGGTGGGCACGGGGTCGGCGGCCGGGGTGTCGAAGTGGCCGCCCATGGGGCCGCAGTCGGCGGGGGCGCTGTGGCCGACACCGCGGGGGTCGAAGCCGATGATGTCGTACGCACGCCGCACGCTCTCGGGCAGTTTGGCCCGCTTGGTCACGGCGTACGGCAGGCCGGAGCCGCCGGGCCCGCCGGGGTTCACCATGAGGATGCCGCGCCGCTCGGCCGGGGTTCCGGAGGCCCGTACGCGGGAGACGGCGATCCGGATGTGCTCGCCCTCGGGGTGGTGCCAGTCGAGGGGAACGCTCAGCCGCGCGCAGGTGACGCGGGCGGGCGCGGGCGGGTCGGGTACGGAGGCCGGGCAGGCGCCGAAGCGCAGCGGCGGGGCGGCGGTGGCGGTGGCGGCGCGGGCGGGGGTGCCCGGGAGGAG
>NZ_RIBZ01000596.1:0-4001 GCF_003721215.1 Streptomyces botrytidirepellens | reverse complement strand
GTGCCCGGCGGCGGGCGACCAGTCGCCCGCGTCGGGCAGCGGTGGCTCGGGGGCCCCGGCCGCCGCCAGCGCCTCCCGCCAGCCGCGCAGCCGGTCCCGGGCGGACCACCAGTTCTGCGGGCCGGGGATGTGCCAGACCGTGCGGTGGCCGAGGGAGAGCAGATATTCGGTGCCCGCCCTGGCCGCCGCCACGCCCTCCTTCCCGACCACGTTGAGGCTGACCACGGGCACGTCGGTGGTGAGGGACGAGGGGGCGCCGTCGTCGATGGGATCGGACAGGATGATGCCGTCCACGCCCTGCTCCAGCAGGGATTCCACGGCCGCGGCATAGCCGCCGCCGGGATTCTCCAGGGTGCTGGCGAGGGCGAAGGAGTAGCCGGTGCGGCGCGTCGCCTGTTCGAGGGCCATCAGGACCGAGGCGGGCCCGGACAGCGCGCTGCCCAGGGAGACGACGCCGATCCGGTGGTAGGTGCCGCGGATCAGGGCACGGGCGGCGGTGTTGGGGCGGTAGTCGAGTTCGCGGATGACCCGCAGCACCCGGTCGCGGACCTCCGCGCTGACGTAGGGCTCGCCGTTGACCACCCGGGAGACGGTCTTCTGGGAGACCCCGGCGGCCCGGGCGACCTCGTTCATCCCCGGCCCGCGGCTCCTGCGCATGTGCGTTCTCCCTTCTCGGGCGTCTGACTACGTAGTCATGACTACGTAGTCAGGAGTGTTCTCGGGCCCTTAGCCCACGTCAAGAGATCGCGCAGCCCCTGATGGCTGAATGGGCGAAATGCACCATAATTGGAAAATGAGCCCATATGGGTATCTCGCTTGGACGGCGGGAGGAGGAGCGATCATGAAGAGCAGTGAGACGGCGCTGGCGTTCACCGGCGGCTACCTCTTCGGGCGTGGTCACAAGGTGGGCTTGGCGCTGACCCTCGCCGGGATGGCGGCGGGTCGACGCCTCGCGTCCGGGCACCTCCCGGGCGGCATGCAGGAGCTGGCGTCCTCCGAAATCGGGCGGCTGCGCGGCCAGCTGGTGTCCGCGGGACGGTCGGCGGCGCTGTCGGCGGCCAGTCACCGCATGGACGCGCTGAGCGACCGGCTGGAGCAGCGCGCCTCGTCGCTGCGTCCGAACGGGCACGGTCCGGACGGGCACAAGGCGGACGACGAGGAGCACGAGCGGCGCGGGAGCGGCGAGCGGTCCCGTGGTGAGTCCCGCGGTGAGTCGCGTAGTGAGTCGTCGCGCGGCGGGACTGCCCGGGGCGACCGGGCGCGGCCGTCGGGCGACCGTACGGACCGGCCCCGGAAGCGGGCCGCGGCCGAGGGCGGCCGGAGCGGCGAGGCCCGGAGCGGCAGGAGCAGCAAAGGCGACAAGGGCGACAAGGGTGATCGGTGATGGCTGAGGGACCGGACCAGCACACGGGCGGGCTCGGCACGCTCGCCAAGGAGCTGCCCACCGAGCGGCTGATGAAGGAAGCGCAGAACCTGATCACCGCACTCGGCGAGAAGGCCCTGACCTCGGTGACCAATCTCGCCGACGGCGGCGGCTCCGGGCTCAGCCTCCCGGTGAAGCCGCTGATCAAGGCCGGACTGACCCAGCTCAAGGAGCAGACCGTGGACAAGGCCAAGGAAGCCATCCCGGGTCTCGGAGGCGGCAAGGACGGTGGCAAGGACGGCGACAAGGACAAGAAGCTCAAGGTCACCAACATCGTCGAGCAGATCGACGTCGGCGCCCCGATCGACCTCACCTACGACCTGTGGACCCAGTTCGAGGACTTCCCCACATTCATGAAGAAGGTGGAGGACGTCCAGCAGGAGTCCGACACCGAGATGGAGTGGAAGGCCCAGGTCTTCTGGTCGCACCGCAAGTGGCGCGCCGAGATCATCGAGCAGATTCCCGAGAAGCGGATCGTGTGGAAGTCGCGTGCCGAGAAGGGTCACGTCAACGGCGCGATCACCTTCCATGAGTTGGCCCCCGAGCTGACCCGGATCATGATCGTCCTCCAGTACTACCCCCAGGGTTTCTTCGAACGGACCGGGAACATCTGGCGCGCCCAGGGCCGCCGGGTGCGCCTGGAGCTGAAGCACTTCCGTCGCCATCTGATGGCCGAGGTGCTGCTGAACCCCGACGAGATCGAGGGCTGGCGCGGGGAGATTCGCGACGGCGAGGTCGTGGAGGAGGAGGACCGCGAGGCGGAGTCCGAACACGACGAGGAAGAGGCCGAAGAGGAGCCCGAAGAGGGCGAGCCGTCCGAGGACGAGTACGAGGAGGAGTACGAGGAGGACGAGGAGCCGGCGCAGCCTTCGCGGCGCTGACGGGTCCTGTCCCCGGAGCAGGTGAGCGTGGTGACCGTAGCAAGCCAGCAGAGTCAGTATCTGGACCGGGCCAGTTCGAGTGCCCTGGTCGACGTGGTCGACCTGATCCTGGACAAGGGCCTGGTCATCGACGTGTACGTCCGGGTCTCCCTGGTGGGCATCGAGATCCTGACCATCGACGCCCGCGTCGTCGTCGCCAGCGTCGACACCTATCTGCGGTTCGCCGAGGCGACGAACCGCCTCGACCTCGCCCGCAGCGGCACCGAGACCAAGGGGCTGCCCGGTCTCATGGACGAGATCCAGGAGAGCGGCGGGCGGAAGAAGACCAAGGGCGCCCTGGAAGGCGTCAAGGACACCGTCTCGGACCTGCTCCAGGGCGACCAGTCCGACAAGTCCGAGGAGTACGCCGAGGCCGAGGACGAGGCGGGGGAGCGGGAAGAAGCACGACGCCGGGAATCCGGTGACCGGCCCCGGCACCGGCGGAGTTCGAGCAGGGAGCGCGAGCGGTGATGGCCGAAGAGGGACGTGCCTGCTACGTATACGGGGTCGTAACCGAAGACCGGAGCGACGACGCCGTCAGGGACCTGGGCGCCGTCGGCGATCCGGACGCCGCGGTGACCCTGGTGCGCCACGGCGGCCAGGCCGCCGTGGTCAGCGAGGTGCCCGTCGACAAGCCGCTGGGCACCCCCGAGGATCTGCGCGCCCACGCCCGGGTGCTGGACTCCCTGGCGGCCAGGTCCTCCCCGGTGCTGCCGTTCCGGTTCGGCACGGTGGTGCGCGACACCACCGCGGTGACCGATGAACTGCTCAGCGAGGGGCACGACGACTTCGCGCGCGCCCTCGACCGGCTGCGCGGCCGCTCCCAGTTCACCCTGCGCGCCCGCTATGTGCAGGACGCGGTGCTGCGCGAGGTGCTGACCGAGCAGCCCGAGGCCGTACGGCTCCGCGAGGAGCTCCAGGGGCTGCCGGAGGAGGCCGGGTACGACCAGCGCATCCAGCTGGGACAGCTGGTCATGGACGCCATCGCCGCCAAACGGGCCGTGGACGCGCTGGAAGTGGACCGCAGGCTGGGCCCGCACGCGCTCGCCTCGGTGAGCACGGAACCGTCCTCCGCCGAGGGGCTGGTGAACGCCTCCTTCCTGGTCGAGGACGAACGGCGGACGGCGTTCGAGCAGGCCGCCGAGGAACTGGCCAAGCACTGGAACGGCCGGGTCCGGATCCGTCTGCTCGGGCCCCTGGCCCCGTACGACTTCGTGGCCGACGCGATGAACCCGGCCAAGGAGGGCGAATAGCCATGGGACTGTTCACCGGACTGGTCACCTGGCCGCTGGCCCCGGTGCGCGGCCTCGGCTGGATCGCCGAGCGGCTCCACGACGAGGCCCACCGGCAGCTGTACGACCCCAAGGTGATCCAGCAGCGCCTGGAAGAGGTCGCGGAGCAGCGGGAGTCGGGGGAGCTGAGCGAGGAGGAGGCGGCCCGGCAGGAGGACGAACTGGTCCGCCGGCTGATGGCGGGCGGCCCGCCCGGCGGAGGCCTGGAGGTGTGAGCCGTGGTCCGTGAGGAACGGGACGGACGCGACCACGGCGAGGAGCGGGAGCGGCCCCGGCGCGCCCGGCGCCCCGCGGCAGACCGGCGCCCCGCGGCAGACGACCGACGTGACCCGCGCCCCGCGTCCGACACCCGGCGTCCCGCGGCCA
>NZ_RIBZ01000599.1:0-3999 GCF_003721215.1 Streptomyces botrytidirepellens | reverse complement strand
GGGCCCGCACTCCCCCTGTGGCGGGCCCGGCGCCGAGTCGTGTGCGGGGGGCGCGGTTCTGGTGTTGCGACTATCGGTTCAGTCCTCAGACCTCAGACCTCCACCAGCAGCTCCGTCAGCCCGCGGATCACATAGCCGGGCCGCCACTCCGGCTCCCGGACCAGCCGCAGCCCCGGCGCGGCGCGGAGCAACGCGCCGAAGGACGCGGCGAGTTCGATACGGGCCAGCGGGGCACCCAGGCAGTAGTGGATACCGGCGCCGAAGCTGAGGTGGGGGTTGTCTGCGCGGGCGAGGTCGAGCGTGTCGGGCCGCTCGAAGCGGGCCGGGTCGCGGTTGGCCGAGCCGAAGAGCAGGGCGACCTCGCTGCCGCGCGGGATGAGGGTGTCGCCGACCCGGATGTCCTCCAGGACCCAGCGCTCGAACAGCTGGAGCGGAGTGTCGTAGCGCAGCAGCTCATCCACAGCGGTGGACAACAGCGCGTCCGGGGCATCCCGCAGCCGGGCCAGCTGGTCGGGGTGGCGGAAGAGCGTCCACCAGCCGTTGCCGGTGGTGTTGACGGTGGCCTCGTGGCCCGCGTTCAGCAGCAGCACACACGTGGACACCATCTCCTGCTCGGAGAGCCGGTCCCCCTCGTCGTGCGCCGCGATCAGCGCGCTGATCAGATCCTCGCCCGGGTCCTTGCGGCGGGCGGCGATCAGCCCCCGCAGATACGCCGAGAACTCCTCCGACGCCCGCACCGCGCGGCGCGCCGTCTCCTCGCCCGGGTTCAGCTCGAACATCCCGCAGATGTCCGCCGACCAGGGGCGCAGCGCCGGGCGGTCGGCATGCGGAATGCCCAGCATCTCCGCGATGACCTCGACCGGCAGCGGTTCGGCGACCGCCGCGATGAGGTCGCCGCCGCCGGAAGCGGCGAACGAGTCCGCCAGCCCGGCCGCCAGCCGCCGGATCGTCGGCACCAGCCCCTGGACCGTGCGCGGGGTGAACGCCTTGGAGACCAGCCGCCGCAGCCGGGTGTGGTCCGGCGCCTCCAGGTCCAGCATGCCGTTGCCGTTGAGGGTGTGGAACGGCTCGTGCTCGGGCGGCGGGGCGGTGCGGCCGAACTCCTCGTGGGTGAAGCGGTGCAGATACGTACGGCCCAGCCGCCGGTCGGTCAGCAGGGCGCGCACATCCTCGAAGTGCGGGATCAGCCACTGGCGGGAGGGCGCGAACCAGTGCGCCCTGCCCCGCTCACGGAGGCTCGCGTAGGCCGGGTAGGGGTCGGCGACGAACGACGGCTGCCACGGGTCGAAGGCAGGGGCTGCGCTGGTCATGACCGGACCGTATCGCCGGACCGGCCCGTCCTCCAGAGCGCTCCGGGTGTCGTCGGCGGTCGGCTCGCGTGATCGGCTCGCGCGGTCGGGCTCGCGGTCGGCTCGGCCGTCAGCCTCCCGGGGTCACGAGCCGCGCCTCGTACGCGAAGACCGCGGCCTGGGTGCGGTCCCGCAGGCCGAGCTTCACCAGGATCCGGCTCACATGGGTCTTCACCGTCGACTCCGCCACCACCAGATGCTGCGCGATCTCCGCGTTGGACCGGCCCTGTGCGACCAGTACCAGCACCTCGTTCTCCCGCTCGGTCAGCTCGTCCAGCCGCACCTGCTGGCCCGGCCGCGCCGCCCCGGCCAGCGCGGGCCCACCGGCCTGCGAGAACGTCGCGATCAGCCGCTTGGTGACGGTGGGCGCCAGCAGCGCCTCCCCGGCCGCCACCACCCGCACCGCCTCGCCGAGCTGACGGGCCGAGGCGTCCTTGAGCAGAAAGCCGCTCGCCCCGGCGCGCAGCGCCTGGTAGACGTACTCGTCCAGGTCGAAGGTGGTCAGCACCAGCACCTTGGCGTCGGCGTCCGCCGCCACGATCTCCCGCGTCGCCTCCAGCCCGTTCAGCACGGGCATCCGGATGTCCATCAGGACCACATCCGGGCGCAGCGCCGCGACCTGCGCGATCGCCTCGCGGCCGTCGACCGCCTCACCGACGACCTCGATGTCCGGCTGGGCGCCCAGCAGCACGGAGAAGCCCTCGCGGACCATCATCTGGTCGTCCACGATCAGCACGCGGATGGTCGTCATGCCTCCGGCTCCGCCGCCGTCTCCGGGACCGCCGTCTCCCTCACCGATGTCTCCGTCACCGCCGTCTCCGGGGCCGGGATGAAGACGGTGACCTCATAGCCGCCGTCCTCCTCCCGCGCCCCGGCCCGTATCTCCCCGTCCAGCATCGCGACCCGCTCCCGCATGCCGAGCAGCCCATGGCCCATGCCCGGCGAGGGCGGCACCGCCTTGGTGGGCGGCCCGTTGACTATGCGCAGCCCGAGACCGCCGAGCACATGCGACACCTCGACCCGCGCCGTGGAACCCGGGGCATGGCGCAGCGCGTTGCTCAGCGCCTCCTGCACGATGCGGTACGCCGACAGCTCCACGCCCTGCGGCAGCGGGCGCACCGCGCCCGTCGTCACGTAGTCGACCGTCAGGCCCGCCGCCCGCACCCCCGCGAAGAGGCCCTCGAGCGCGGCCAGCGTGGGCTGGGGCGCCTCGGGGTCGGCGTCCATATCGATGTCGTCGGCCCGCACCACCCCGAGGACCCGGCGCAGCTCGGTGAGGGCGATCACCGCGTTCTCCCGGATGGTCGCGAAGCTCCTGGTCAGCTCCTCGGGCGGGTTCTCCACCCGGTACGGGGCGGCCTCCGCCTGGATGGCGATGACGGACATGTGGTGCGCGACCACGTCATGCAGCTCCCGCGCGATGGTCGCGCGCTCCTCCAGCGTGGTGCGGCGGGAACGCTCCTCGACGGTCACCGACTCCTGCACCGCTATCCGCCGCTTGCTCTCGCGCAGGGTGCGCGCGGTCACGACGGCGCAGAGCACCAGCCCGGAGACGAACAGCATCTGGACGCTGTCCGAGGTGATCCGGCTGTCGGCCAGCATCTGGAGGGAGTCCGAGGTGTACCGGCTGTCGGCGTCGACGTACTCGGCGACAGCCGCGAGAAGGGCCGTGAGCAGCCATATCTCGGTGGCCGCCCGGGGACGCGACCGGGCCGCGACCACCACCATCACCAGGACGTGGGAGATGGCCAGCGGAATGGGCCACGGCCAGCCCACCGTCTGATCCAGCCCCAGCAGCCCCAGCCCCGTCGTGGCGCTCGCCCCGAACGACAGCCACCAGGCGCCGACCGGCCGGAACAGCGTCAGCAGCAGCGGCACCCCGCTCAGCAGGGCCAGGA
This sequence comes from Streptomyces botrytidirepellens, assembly GCF_003721215.1. Classification (NCBI taxonomy): domain Bacteria; kingdom Bacillati; phylum Actinomycetota; class Actinomycetes; order Kitasatosporales; family Streptomycetaceae; genus Streptomyces; species Streptomyces botrytidirepellens. Next base: position 752 of record NZ_RIBZ01000599.1, on the reverse strand, counting down.
CCAGGCTCATGTCGTTGTCCACCAGGAAGACCGACTGCGCCATGACGTAGAACGCGCAGGCCGAGAGCGCGGCATGCGGCAGCCAGCCCACATATCGCCGGGCCCGCTCCGGGGCCCGGCGCATCAGCGGATGCCCGGAACTCAGCGGCGGCAGCGGGCGGATGGCGAACGCGTCGTCGATCAGGTCCTGCCGCAGGCCGGACAACGCGCTGCGGGCGATGCGGAGTTCGGTCCGCGGAAGGGTCTGGGTCACGCCTCATACCGTAGGCAGCGGGCGGGCCCGCGTCGTCCCCAGCAATGGTGATTGTCCGGAGTCCCTCTCAAGTACTACGAGGGTGATGGCCGCGCGGCGGCCCGGGCGATCTCGTCGGCGACCGTGCGGGCGGCGGCGGTCGCCGGGTCGATCAGCGGAAAGTGCCCGACGGCGGCGATGCGCACCACCCGCGGCGGCTCCCCGGCGACCGCCCCGGCCGCGGCGAAGGAATCCGCGACCTGCGGCGGAACGTCGACGTCCGTGCCGCCCTGCACGAGGACCGTGGGCACGCCGGTGGGCAGCAGCGCGGCGGGATCCGCGAACGGAAGCCGCGCCGCGAGCCGGTCACCGAGCAGTTGGTCGACGGCGTCCGAGCACACCCGCAGCGCGCGGGCGGCGGTGAGATCCGCGATCGGCGCGAGCGCGACCACGCCGCGGAGCGGGGGCGGCGCGGGCAGATGCCACCGGGCCTGCGGCGGCAGGCGGTGCCGGGCCGCCG
>NZ_RIBZ01000595.1:0-3999 GCF_003721215.1 Streptomyces botrytidirepellens | reverse complement strand
TCTCGGCGGCCGGCCCGGGTGTCGGCGCCGCGCGTCGCTGCGGCGCCAGCTGACGGGCCGGGCCGGGCGCGTCCAGCATGCAGGCTGCGGCGATGGGCGCGGATCCTGTCGACGGGGTGGTCGGCCAGGCGGTCGAGGAGCAGGGTGGTGGCGCGGCACCGGTTGCGTTCGGATACCGGTTGAGCGTCGGCCGGTGTGCCTGCAGCGCCGCGGAGGCGTGCTGCAGCCGGGCTTCGGCTTTGCGGACCTTCTGTTCTGTCTCCTGGTGCTCGTCGACGGTGGCCAGGAGCGCGGAGCGCCGCGAGGCCCGGACGCCTCCGCCCATCGCATGTATGTGGTCGTTCCAGTGGTTGAGCTGGGCCTGAGCGGCGCCGCGCTCCTCGTGTGCCTCTCGGACGGCGTGCTGGTGCGAGCGGAAGGCGGTAGCGGCCTTGCCGGCGCAGCGGATCAGCTCGATGGTGCGCAGTGCGTTGTTCACGTTCATGTCGGTCTTCTCGGTGATGGATGCCGTTGGTGGGTCGGTGGCCGGACCTTGGGGATGCTGCGGGGGTTGTTACGGGTGGGGCCCGGGCAGCTGGATCCCGGGGAAGTTGACGGGCTGGCCGGTGGCGTCCGGGTCGTGATCAGCGCGGGTGGCCGCGAAGTGCGCGCGGACGGCGGCTGCGGCGTCGCCCGGGCTCTTGGCGGTGACCTCGTAGGAGGACAGGGCCGTTGCGTAGAGGGCGCTGAAGAGGGTGTCCGCGACGTGAGGGGCCTTGTTGGGCGCGGGGGTCGGGATGACATCGAAGACCTTCGCTCGCCACCCGTGGTCGGCGGCGATGACGGTCCAGGAGCCGGCCACCCGCTCATACTTCCCGCGGATGGCTTGTACGAGCTCGGTCACCGGCGTGACGTCACGGTCGGTGTACTCGGTCCAGGGCCAGTGGAACGCCCCGGTTCGGTAGTAGCCGTCCGCGTCCGGGCGGACCTCGGTGCGGCCATAAGACGTCACGAAAGCCCGCACGGTGAGCGAGCTGTGTGTCGGCGCAGATCTGCCGCATCACGGAGGGGGTGAAGCGCGGGGCGCAGTACCCGTCCCAGTGCTCGGGCCGGGTCTGGCAGCGGTAGGGGCCGACGCCGCCGTTGAGCGACACCTCGTTGCGGGTCCACTGGGCAGAGGCGCCGTCGTACCAGTCCCGGATGGCGCGGGCGCAGCTGGCGCTGTCGTGCGCCATGGCGGCGAGCGTGGGGTTCCTCAGCGGCAACTGGCGGTTGTACAGGTCCTTGTCGGCGTAGCCGTCGATTTCCGGGCCGTACCACGTGGCGAACCATCCGCTGTGGTGGGCGATGGGGTGGTCTACCGACGCGTCGTCTGTGATGCCAATGTGGAGTTCGTGTTCGGACACCTCGCCGTTGGGCCCGAACGTGATGGATCGGGCGGTGCAGTCGCCACTGGTGGGCAGGAACTCGGAGGGAAGGCCGTAGGCGTCAAGGGCGGCTTTGAGGGCGATGTCGGCCTTGATGTTGTCCGTGGTGCCGGTCTGCGAGGCGAGTGCGCGGGTGGCGGCTTCGCGGGCCCGGAGGAAGCGGGCGTCGGCCGACATGAGGTTTGTCGAAGGCATGCCAATTCCTTAGAAGGGGGTGGATGAGTTGAAGGCGGTGGCGGGGGTGGTCCGGCCGCCGAAGGCGTGACCTCGCTTCGAGGGAGCGGGGCGGCGACGATGAGAAAGTTAGGAGGTACCGGGGTTAGCGCAGCAAGTGGGCGGGGTTTCGTGGGCGCTGGGTGTGCACGCAGGGAAGCGCTGCGCTTCACGGGCGCCCGGCCCGTCAAACGGTGGTCGGAGTCCTGCACCCACTGGGCCGTGCCCGGTCTGTGCGCTACGTGAGGCCCATCACAGCAGGTCACATCGCTGACGGACGGATTTGGGTGACTCCACCCACGCGCAGACGCGCGGGCTTCCTGAGGCCGTGGCTAGGCCACCACGTTGCAGAGGACCAGCCCGGCCCTGTTGAGGATGTTCGTCGCGCCGACGCTGCTGTCCGCGTGCTCACAGGGTGACAAGGGGCACCTCCGCCTCTCGCAGCCGGAGCCCCTGCCCGCGGCGTGTGCGCGTCTCCCGCCAGGCGGGAGACCCGATCAATCCGCTGCAGCGGGGGATGGGATGTTCCCTCGTACTGCTCGGAGCGGGCGTCCTGGGCCCGCCAGGGTCGAGAGTGATCGAGCACTCGGCGCGAGGGGGATCAGGTGAGCAGTCTGCTGGAGTCCGTACGTGGACTGGGCCGGGACGTGGCCATGCCCGATGACCTGCCGGCCCGGGTCGCGGTGGTCACGGCGACCTACCAGCGGTGGTCCAACTTCCCGCCCGAGGCCAGCGTCGTGGCGAAGTTCGCCGTCCTGCGCGCTCGGCTGGGACCGGAGGGGTACCAGGCGGAAGGGTTCTCCATCTGGGATGCCGAGGCCGAAGGGCGCGACGCACTCGCACGCCGTGTCTCCGACGCGGACGTGATCGTAGGCAGCAACCTGCTGGGCTCCCACTACCGGGCCTGGGACGGGGCCGTCGACATCGAGCCGTTCATGGCCCGAACCGCCGACCTCTTCCTCTCGCTGTACGAACTGCGCGGGGGTGGCTCCGCAAGGGGCTTGGGTCTGTCCGACCTGGCCCGCGGGGCACTCGGGCATCGACGGGAACGCTCGAAGAAGGGATCCGGACACTTCCCCGCCCAGACCCTGTGGGACGACGTGACGCTGACGCTCACGCTGTGGGAGATGGCCGTGCGGCTCCGGGCCGTACCTGTCTCCGGGCGCCCGGTCGCCATCGATGATGCCGCTCTGGCCGAACTCACCGGCCGTAAAAGCCGGTTCGCAGCGCGAGCCGACTGGGCGGAGCAGGCGGCCGACCTGGTCCTGGAGTATCCAGTGGAACGCGACAGCCAGTTCATGCTCCGGGAAGGAAGCACGTTGGCACGCGGCGCGCTCCTCTCCCGCGCCGAGTACGCGATTCCTCCCCTGGACATCCCGATCCCGGTCACGAACACCTCGGCTCGCGGCCCTGCCATGGCCTGGCTGCTGGACGAGGAGGACTTCGTCACTGCGGCCCAGGTGCTGGACCCCGGGATCGGCGCGCTCAACATCACTGCCTCCTGGACGGCCCATCGCCTGCTGTGGGCGAACTTCGGACCGAGCAAGATGCCCGGGCTCGCCGAGCTCTCCCTGTCCACCGGCCTGGGATCCGCCCGGCTTCTCGTCCCGCACGGACAGCGGTCCATCAAAGCCCTCAACCTGGCGAGCGTCAGCGACGGCGACCTGCTGCTGCTGCCAGACTCCCGCGCGCTGCGCCGCGAGTTGAAGCGCCATGCTGACTCGGAGCAGCTCGCCCAGGTACTCGCGGAGGCCGGCGGGCTGACCGTCCCGGTACAGGCCTCGGCGGCGATCACGGCCCGCGACGCGATGGTCCGGTGGGACGCGGAGCAGGTCCTGGACACCGAGACCTGGCTCGCTGCCCAGGCCGTCGCCACGTGATCCTAGTTGTGCCTTTGCTGGGCTCATGTAGTAGCAGCGAGGCCGACAGCGGCGCGGCGAAGCGGATGGGCCCTCGGTGCCGTCGAGACGTGTGCCGATACACTGCGGCGCCGCTCACGCTCGCTGCGGCGAGCGTGGAGGCCACGATTGCGGATTCCATCAGGTGGAGAGTGGCCTCGCGGGCCAGGCGCTGGGCGGCTGTACCTCGGTCATCAATGAGCATGCGCAGGAGCTCCTCCAGAAGGTCGACGCGCTGAGCTCGCATTGGGGCTGCGGCGTCGGCTCGCGGGCGGTGTCTGTGCACGTGGCAGGCATGCAGCTCCGTGCTTGCCACGGCCGTCGGCATATGAGGGGAAGCGGTTGGTCACTGGGCATGGTGGTGGTTGCCCACGCCTCGTCGTAGACGCTGGGGCCAGGGCTGGCACCGCCCGCCTCAGAGCCGTGGTGCTCCCCCGGATCCATTCTGTGTTTCACCGCTCGGCTCCGGGGTCGGGGGTGCT
>NZ_RIBZ01000600.1:0-3946 GCF_003721215.1 Streptomyces botrytidirepellens | reverse complement strand
GGGCCGGGCTGACCGGCCGGGCCCGGCTGGCCGCCGAAGGAGGGCTGACCCGGCTGGCCGCCCTGCGGCTGACCGGGCTGGGCGCCGCCCGGGCCCGGGTAGCCGTAGCCCGGCTGCGGGGCCTGCGAACCGTACGGGGACTGCGCGCCGTACGGGGACGGGGCCGCCGGGGCGGCAGCGGACATCAGCGGCGCCTTGAGGGCCGGGACGCGCGGGGTCACGATGACCGCCGCGGCACTGGCGAGGGTCGCCACCAGCGCGAGGATGGCGCCGACACCCGGGCTGCCCTTGTCCGGCGTGACCATGAGCGACCACAGCGAGTCCCACGCGGCGACCACGACGAAGCCGGATCCCCACTGGTCGAGGGTGAGCCCGCTGACCTTACGGCTCTCAGGCTGGAACCGCCCTGCGATGACCAGCCCCGCGCCGATCAGCCCGATCAGGAACACCGACGGAAGGACGACGAAGAGCGTCTCCGTGTCCCAGCCATTCGGCATGTCGATGTCGTCGCAGTACGGGCCGCCGTCACAATCGGCCGAGTAGAAGTCGAGGAAGGAGGCGATGAAGAGCAACACCGCTGCTCCGATCACCACGCCGTCGCCTCGAGTGAGCGCGCGGATGTTCAACGTGAGTCCTTAGTCGTTTTCTCGTATACGGAACGCTGCCGCCAGGCGCGGTTGGCGCGAAGGCGTCGGGGGTGGACCCATCGTACGGGGGAATCAAGCTGATGAGACCGGGGGTGGGGCATCGGTATCCCGGTCGTGACCTCGCGTTCGGTTGTTGGAGACTTAACCGTTCAAGAAGTCCGTAATGCCCTGCGCGATCCCGAGGGCCGCGCGCTCACGCCACTTCGGATCGGTCAGTTCCGCGGCGTCTTTCGAGTCGCGCATATTGCCGCACTCGATGAACACTTTCGGAACCGTGGAGAGATTGAGACCGCCGAGATCGCCGCGAACATTCAACCCGCTGCCGTCGCCGATGTAGTCGGCGGGCTCACTGTCGGTGGCATCCATGAATTCACTACGCACGCGTTCGCCGAGCCGCCGGGAAGGCGCGGCGATCTCCGAGGTGTCGGCGTCGCCGCCGCGCACGGACTTGGGCAGGATGACGTGGAATCCGCGATCCCCGGCGGGGGCGCCGTCCGCGTGGACGGACACCACGGCGTCGGCGTGCGCGCTGTTCCCGATCCGCGCGCGCTCGTCCACGCACGGCCCGAACGCGCGGTCGCCGTCCTGCGTGAACTTCACCGTCGCGCCGCGCGCTTCGAGGAGCGTGCGGGCGCGGCGGGCCACGTCGAGCGTGAAGGACGCCTCGGAGTAGCCCGCGTCGGTGGCCGTGCCGGTGGTGTCGCACTCCTTCTCGTCGGTGCCGATGTCGACGTGGCGGGCGATCTCGGCGGGGTGATCGCGGTTGTTCGGGTTGTGGCCGGGATCGAGCACGACGACCTTGCCGGTGAGGGGTTTGTCGTCGCTCTTGTTTTTGGGAGAGGGCGAGGGCGGCGGTGACTGCGGGGGCTGCGCGGGCAACGGCGATGAGGTGGACGAGACGGTCGGCAGGGAGGATGCCGAGGATGCCGGTGCGCTGCCGCCGTTGTCGTCCTGCCGCCCCAGGTTGTCCCACAGCAGCCAGCCGCCGAGGCCGAGGGGTGCGAGGGTGGCCACCACGAGGGCGAGGGTGCCGCCGCGGCGGCGGCCGGGGGCGGAGAAGGAGCTGCCGTTGGACACGTCGGCGATGGTAGCGGCTGCGGGTCAGACCGGCGGGGTCGTCCCGGTGCGGCGGAGTACGCGGAGTGAGCGGGTCGCGGACACCTCGGTGAACGCGCCGGAGGCGAGGGCGCGACGGTAGATCCGGTACGGGGCCTGCCCGCCGTCGGCCGGGTCGGGGAACACGTCGTGGATGACGAGCAGCCCGTCGGGGGCGACGTGGGGTGCCCAGCCCTCGTAGTCGGCCGCCGCGTGCTCATCGGTGTGCCCGCCGTCGATGAACACCAGCCCCAGTGGCTTTCCCCACACCGCGGCGACCTGCGGGGACCGCCCGACGGCGGCGATGACGTGGTCTTCGAGGCCCGCGGCGTGCAGGGTGCGGCGGAAGGTGGGCAGCGTGTCCATCCGGCCGACCTCGGGGTCGACGACGTCCGGGTCGTGGTACTCCCAGCCGGGTTGCTGCTCCTCCGAGCCGCGGTGGTGATCCACGGTGATGGTGACGGTGCCGGTCTCGCGGGCGGCTTCGGCGAGGAGGAGGGTGGAGCGGCCGCAGTACGTACCCACTTCGAGCAGCGGCAGGCCCAGCTGCCCGGCGGTCTTGGCGGCCGCGTACAGGGCGAGCCCCTCGTCGGTGGGCATGAAGCCCTTGGCGCGCTCGAAGGCGTCGAGGACTGCGGTGGCAGGCTGGGTCACGGTCTCATCCTGCCGTATGGGGTGCGGTTCTGGGTGTGCGGGGCCGGGGTTTCGTTGCCGGGTGCGGGCCGGTGGGTGGGGCGGCGCAGACCGCCCATGGCCGGGCTTTCGTTGCCGGGTGCGGGCCGGTGGGTGGTGCGGCCCAGGCCGTCCCTGGTCGGGGTCTCGTGGCCGAGTGCGGGCCGGTGGCCGGTTTGTGTCCACCCGTTCCGCCAGGGGGCACCTCCCAGCGGTAGCTGGGGGAGGAACGACTGCCCACAAACCGGCGGTGTGCGGCGCCGCGAATCGGCGGCCCGGTCCCCCCAATCGGGGGCGGTGTTCGCAAACTGGCGGGTTCGGTGTCCACGAACCGGCGTATCCGGCGCTCGCGAACCGGCGGGTCCGCGAAGCAGCGGGGTCTGGGGCGGAGTCCCGGTTTCGGGAAGGGGCGGGGTGGGGAGGAACCTCGGCGCGCACCACACCTGACTACCCGTCAGATTGGAGCCCGCATGGGCATCGCCGTCACGGAAGACCAAGAGGAACTGGCGCGCGCGGTGCGGGGGTGGCTGGGGCGGGCGGTGCCGCCGGAGGCGGTGCGGAAGGTGCTCGACGCCGCGCCCGGTGGCGGCGGCAGGGCTGCGTACTGGCCCGGGCTGGCCGCGCAGGGGCTGCTCGGACCGCATCTGCCGGAGGAGTGCGGCGGGGGCGGCGGGGGCCTGGTGGACCTCGCCGTCGTCCTGGAGGAGACCGGGCGCGCCGCGCTGCCCGGGTCGTATCTGCCCACCGTGCTGGCCTCCGCCGTACTGCACCGGGCCGGACGGGACGACCTGGTCGCGGGCCTCGCCGACGGCAGCCGCGCCGGTGCCGTCGCGTTCGGCGCCGGGTCGCTCACCGCCGCGCCCGGCCCGGACGGCGGGCTGGTCCTCGACGGGTGCGCGCCGCCGGTCCTGGGCGCGGGGGACGCCGATGTGGTCGTGCTCGCCGCGGCGCGCGGCGGGGAGACCGTGTGGCTGGCCGTCGACAGCGCCGCCCTCACGCTCCGCGTCCACGACAGCGCGGACCCCACCCGCCCGACCGCCGAGGTACGCGCCTCCGGCGTGGCCGTGCCCGGCGGGCGGGTGCTGGACGTCGACGCCGCGCTCGTCACGGACCTGGCGTCCGTCCTGCTCGCCGCCGAGGCGTGCGGCACCGCGGGCTGGGCGCTGGAGACGGCGGTGGGGCACGCCCGGGTGCGGGAGCAGTTCGGGCGGCCGATCGGGCAGTTCCAGGCCGTGAAGCACCTGTGCGCCGACATGCTCGTCCGCGTCGAGCAGGCCCGCGCCCTCACCTGGGACGCGGCCAGGACACAGGACGAGCCCCAAGCCGTACGCGGCCTCACCGCCGCGCTCGCCGCCGCCACCGCGCTCGACGCCGCGTACGGCTGCGCCAAGGACTGCATCCAGATCCTCGGCGGCCTCGGCTTCACCTGGGAACACGACGCCCACCTCCACCTCCGCCGCGCGACCGCCGCCCGCGCGCTGCTCGGCCCCGGCGCACAGCACCGGCTGCGCGCCGCCCGCCTCGCCGCCACC
>NZ_RIBZ01000593.1:0-3930 GCF_003721215.1 Streptomyces botrytidirepellens | reverse complement strand
GAGCGCGGGGCGGGGGGCGGGGCGGCTTCCGGGTCCAGGGAGCCGCCGACGCTGATGCGGGCCAGGGCGGCGGCGGCCGCGGCGCTGAGCCGTATGTGCTCGGCCGCCGCCTTGAGGGCGGGGATGGCGCGTTCGTCGCCGATCGCGCCCAGCCCCTCGACGCAGGCGCGCGCGATGGCCCAGTGCCGGTCGCGGGCGGCCAACTGCCGTTCCAGGGCGGCGACCAGGGCCGGTACGGACTCGGGGGCGCGGAGTTCGACGAGGAGCCGGATGGGGTGCAGGGAGTACGCGGTGCGCAGCGGGTTGGTGGCGAGGGCGGCGGCGGCGCGGGCGGTGCGCGGGTCGCCGAGCCGGGCCAGCACCCGGGCGGCGGTCGCGCAGCGCGCGGGCTCGCGGTAGTTGAGGAGCAGGACGAGCGTTTCGAAGGCCCGCCGGTCGCCCGCACTGCCCAGCACGAAGGCGGCGGTCTCGCGGGCCCACAGCGGCTGCTCCGGCGCGACGAGGATGCGGGCGAGCTGTTCGCGCGCGGCGGGGGTGCCCTGGCGTACGAGCGCGAGCAGCGAGGCGTGTGCCGCGGTCTCCTGTTGTGATGTGAGCGAGGCCCGTACCCGCTCCGTCAGCGTCCGGAATTCGTCGTCCATGTCGAGGTCTCCCCTCCCCGGTGATCCGCGCCATCGCGCAGGACTCACAGTCGGCTCTGGCGTCTTGGTTACCCGCGAGTTAATATGGCGACACGAGCAGCACCCCTGCTCGGGCGGCCTGGTGACGCAGCCGCCTTGTGTGACGTCGGTTCGGCAGTTTCAGCAGAGTTGCGGCATGGCCCCGGGACAGGGCCCGCCGTGTGTCTCCCACGGGCAGTTTCCTCCGTGCGGCGCTGTCCGCCAGGGAGCGTGCAAGCCCTTCCGTCGGAGTTTTCGTCGTAGGTGCCGGAGGAGATTCCGCAGCAGGCGCCGGACGCCCGTCCGGATGGCCCGTATCGCGGTGCCGTTCCTCCGCTCTTCACCGAAGGCTCCCCTCGATCGTCCCAGTCGTCACTTCATCCCCGTCTTCCGGGGAACACCCTCTGGAGTCCGCGATGGACCGTCTCCCACAGACCGGCGTCAGCACCACGTCCTCCTCTGATCTCTCCCCCTCCCGGGCCCCGCTCACTACTGTTGCGGTCGTCGGGCTCGGCACGATGGGCACCGGCATCGCCGAAATCCTGGCCCGTGCGGGGCGTCAGGTGATCGGCATCGACATCAGCGAGAGCGCCTGCCGCCGGGCGGTCACCGCGCTGGAGGTGGCCACCGCCCGGGCGGTGGGCCGCGGGCGGATGACCGAGCGCGAGCGGACGGCCGCGCTCGACCGCTTCCGCACCGCGACGGAGGTCTCCGCCGCGGCGGACGCGGACCTGGTGGTCGAGGTGGTGCCCGAGGACTACGGCATCAAGCACGACGTCTTCGCCGCGCTGGACGCCGTCGTCCGGCCCGACACCATCCTGGCGACCGGCACCAACGCCCTGTCGGTGACCCGGCTGGCGGCCGAATCCGCCCACCCCGAACGCGTCCTGGGGCTGCACTTCTTCAATCCGGCGCCCGCCATGAAGCTGGTGGAGATCGTCTCCAGCGTGCTGACGGCGCCCGCCGCCGTCGACGCGGTCACCGCGCTCGCCCGCGACCTCGGCAAAGAGCCGGTCGCGCTCGGCGACCGGCCCGGATTCATCGCCGACGGGCTGCTGTTCGGCTACCTCAACCAGGCCGCGGCGATGTACGAGTCGCGGTACGCGGCGCGCGAGGACATCGACGCCGCGATGAAGCTCGGCTGCGGGCTGCCGATGGGCCCGCTGGCCCTGCTGGACCTGATCGGGATCGATACGGCCCGTACCGTCCTGGAAGCCATGTACGCGGCCTCCGGCGACCGGCTGCACGCGCCCGCGCCGATCCTGGGCCAGCTGGCCGAGGCCGGGCTCACCGGCCGCAAGGCGGGCCGCGGCTTCTATACGTACGAGGCGCCCGGCAGCGGCACCGCCGTCCCGGACGGCGCGGCCCCGCAGGCGCCGTCCCCGGACCTGGGCCGCCCGGTGCGCACGGTCGGCGTCGCGGGCTCGGGCACGATGGCCGGCGGCATCGCCGAGGTCTTCGCCAAGGCGGGCCACGAGGTGGTGCTGGCGGCCCGTACCCAAGAGAAGGCGGAGACGGCGAAGGCCCGTATCGCCAAGTCGCTGGCCCGGTCGGTGGCCAAGGGGCGGATGACGGAGAAGGTGCGGGAGCGGGCGCTGGCCCGGATCACCCCGGCCGACTCCCTCGACGCGTTCGCGGACGCGGACCTGGTGGTGGAGGCGGTGGCGGAGGATCTGGCCGTCAAGCAGGAGCTGTTCACCGTGCTCGACAAGGTGTGCAAGCCGGGCGCGGTGCTCGCCACCACCACCTCCTCGCTGCCGGTCATCGCGTGCGCACGCGCCACGTCGCGCCCGCAGGACGTGATCGGCATGCACTTCTTCAACCCGGCCCCCGCGATGAAGCTGGTCGAGGTGGTGCGCACCGTGCTGACCTCGGACGAGGCGCGGGCCACCGTGCACACCGTGTGCCGGGAGGTCGGCAAGCACCCGGTGGACTGCGGCGACCGGGCCGGGTTCATCGTCAACGCCCTGCTCTTCCCGTACCTGAACAACGCGGTGAAGATGGTCCAGGAGCACTACGCGTCGCCCGATGACATCGACGCCGCGATGAAGCTCGGCGGCGGCTATCCGATGGGCCCCTTCGAGCTGCTGGACGTGGTCGGGCTGGACGTCTCGCTGGCCATCGAGAAGGTCCTGCACCGCGCCTTCCGCGACCCGGGTCTGGCGCCCGCGCCGCTGCTGGAACACCTCGTCGCGGCGGGCTGCCTGGGCCGCAAGACGGGGCGCGGCTTCCGCGAGTATGCGAAGGCCTGAGCATCCGCTGGGCTGGGGCGGACTGCTGGAACCGTCCTTCGGTCCGCCCCCGCACCAGCACTCACAAGCGTGTTACGTTCCCCACATGTCCCAGCCCGTAAAGGCCACTCGTACGCAGCGTAACCGCTCGAATTCCTCCGACGGCGGAGAGACGGCCGGCAGTCGCCGCGCCGCCGCCCAGCGCTTGACCATGCGCCGCAAACTCGCGGCGGCCGCCATGGAGTTGTTCGCGACGCAGGGGTACGAGGCGACCACGGTCGACGAGATCGCGGCCAGAGCGGGCGTGGCCCGACGCACGTTTTTCCGCCATTTCCGGTCCAAGGAAGAGGCGATCTTCCCGGACCACGACGACACGCTCGTGCGGGCCGCCGCGGTGCTGGACGCGGCACCGGCCCATGAGAACCCGCTGGACACGGTGTGCCGGGGCATCAAGGAGGTCATGCGCATGTACGCGGCCTCCCCAGCGGTCTCCGTCGAGCGCTACCGGCTGACCCGCGAGGTCCCCGCCCTGCGCGAGCGCGAGATCGCCTCGGTGGCCCGCTACGAGCGGCTGTTCACCCGCTACCTCCTGGGCCACTTCGACGAGGGCGCCCACCACGACGGCGACGACGACCCCCTGCTGGCCGAGGTCGCCGCCTCCGCCGTGGTCACGGCCCACAACCACGTACTGCGCCGCTGGCTGCGGGCGCGGGGCGAGGGCGACGTCGAGGCCCAGCTGGACCACGCCTTCGCCATCGTGCGCGAAACCTTCGGCACCGGCATCGGCGCGGGCCGCCCCGCCCCGGGCCGCCCCGCGGTGAGCGTGTCCTCGCCGGGCGAGGAGGAGGACGTGGTGGTGATGGTGGCCCGCACGGATGCCCCGCTGGGCGAGGTCATGCGAACGATCGAACGAGCCCTGAAGCGGTAGCTTCGGCGAAGCGCCAAGTCCCCCACCCCGCCCCTCCCCGACCCGGGGCTCCGCCCCGGACCCCGGTCCTCGGTCTCCCCCAGCTACCGCTGGGAGGTGCCCCCTGGACGGG
>NZ_RIBZ01000594.1:0-3918 GCF_003721215.1 Streptomyces botrytidirepellens | reverse complement strand
GGGGTGGTGCCGCCGCGGGCGGCCGTCGCTGCGGCGGCGCTGGCCGTCGTCGCGTGCGCGGGGGCGGGCGCGCTGGTCGATGTGTACGCCATGCCGATGTACGGGCTGGCGGCGCTGGCCGGGCTCGCGGCCGCCGATCTGCTGTCGCGCCACTGTGTGCGCCGCTTCGACGGGGTGACGGGGGACGTCTTCGGCGCCCTCGCCGAAACCGCCGCCACGGCGACCCTGCTGGTGATCACCTTCGGCTGAGGGCATAGGGCAACACAGGGGCCCCCGCGTCACGGATCATGGGCTCAGGAGGCGCACCGCGCCTCGGAATAAGCTGGGCCGCACGGCCGACCACCCAAGACGTCGGCCGGAACCACCGGAACCGGAAGAGGGACCCGACCACTGTGACTGCACTGACTCTCAGCACCTCCTCCGCCGCGTCGCTGCGCGCGGATGCCGTCGTCGTCGGCGTGGCGAAGGGGCCCAAGGGCCCGGTCGTCGCCCCGGGCGCCGAGGCCGTGGACAAGGCGTTCGGCGGGAAGCTCGCCACCGTTCTGGAGACGCTCGGCGCGACGGGCGCCGAGGGTGAGGTGACCAAGCTGCCCGCCGCGTCCGGGCTCAAGGCCCCGGTCGTGCTGGCGGTCGGCCTGGGCGAGGCCCCGGCGAAGGGCGACGGCTTCGACGCCGAGGCGCTGCGCCGTGCCGCGGGCGCGGCCGCCCGGGCGCTGGCGGGGTCGAAGAAGGGCGCGTTCGCGCTGCCGGTCGAGGACGCGGCGGACGCGGCCGCGGTCGCCGAGGGCGCGCTGCTCGGTGCGTACGCGTACGACAAGGGCAACAGCAACGGCGCGAAGAACGGCAAGGACGCCAAGGACGCCAAGGGCGACAAGGACAAGAAGAACAACGGTCCGCTCGCCGAGGTGGCCCTGCTCGGCGCCAAGCCGCGCGACAAGGCGTACAAGGCGGCGGCCGAGCGCGCCACGGCGCTGGTCGCCGAGGTCAACCGGGCCCGCGACCTGATCAACACCCCGTCGAACGTGCTCGACCCGGCCTCGTTCGCGGCGGCCGCCGTGACCGCGGCCAAGGAGCACGGCCTGAAGACGGAGGTGCTGGACGAGAAGGCCCTCACCAAGGGCGGCTACGGCGGCATCCTGGGCGTGGGCCAGGGCTCGGACGCCCCGCCGCGGCTGGTGCGGATCGCGTACACCCACCCCAAGGCGGAGAAGACGCTCGCACTGGTCGGCAAGGGCATCACCTACGACTCGGGCGGCATCTCGCTGAAGCCGGCCGGTCACAACGAGACCATGAAGTGCGACATGAGCGGCGCGGCCGCGGTGTTCGCCACGGTGGTGGCGGCCGCCAAGCTGGGGCTGCGGGTCAACGTCACCGGCTGGCTGGCGCTGGCCGAGAACATGCCGTCGGGTTCGGCGACGCGCCCCGGCGATGTGCTGTCGATGTACAGCGGCAAGACCGTCGAGGTGCTCAACACGGACGCCGAGGGCCGGCTGGTGCTCGCCGACGCCCTCACCCGCGCGTGCGAGGAGAAGCCGGACGCGATCGTGGACGTGGCGACGCTGACCGGGGCGATGGTCCTGGCGCTGGGCAACCGCACGTTCGGGATCATGTCGAACGACGACGCGTTCCGCACCGCGCTGCACGAGATCGCGGACGAGGTGGGCGAGGCGTCGTGGCCGATGCCGCTGCCGGCCGATCTTCGCAAGAGCATCGAGTCCCCGGTCGCCGATCTGGCGAACATGGGCGAGCGCATGGGTGGCGGTCTGGTGGCCGGTATCTTCCTGAAGGAGTTCGTGGAGGACGGGATCGCCTGGGGTCACCTGGACATCGCGGGTCCGGCCTTCAACGAGTCCGGTCCGTTCGGCTACACCCCCAAGGGCGGCACGGGCTCCGCGGTCCGCACCCTGGTGCGGCTGGCGGAGCGCACCGCCGACGGGGACCTAGGCTGACGGGGAAACCCCTTACCGGGTACTGCCGAGTAACCCCTGGACCCGAGTCCAGAGATATCTCACACAGCGGCCCCGCGTCCCGCCTCCCGTCAACAAGTGCGAAGATGTTGCCCGGCAGGACAGGGCCCCCACACCAGGGCTGCGAGCAAGAAGCGGCCGAACAACCGCCGCCGCCCGGCCACCCACGGTCGGCCCGGCGCACCCATGCATGGAGGACGTGACGTGGCGAACGACGCCAGCACCGTTTTCGACCTAGTGATCCTCGGAGGCGGTAGCGGCGGTTACGCCGCTGCCCTGCGCGCGGCGCAGCTGGGTCTGGACGTCGCCCTGATCGAGAAGGACAAGCTGGGCGGCACCTGCCTGCACCGCGGCTGCATCCCCACGAAGGCCCTGCTGCACGCCGGTGAACTCGCCGACCAGGCTCGTGAGGGCTCGGAATTCGGCGTGAAGACCACCTTCGAGGGCATCGACATCGAGGGTGTGCACAAGTACAAGGACGGCGTGATCACGGGCCTGTACAAGGGTCTCCAGGGTCTGATCGCGTCCCGCAAGGTCACCTATGTGACGGGCGAGGGCCGGCTGTCCTCGCCGACCTCCGTCGATGTGAACGGCGAGCGCTACACCGGCCGCCACATCCTGCTCGCCACCGGTTCGGTGCCGAAGTCCCTCCCCGGCCTGGAGATCGACGGCAACCGCGTCATCTCCTCGGACCACGCGCTGGTCCTGGACCGGGTTCCGCAGTCCGCGATCGTGCTGGGCGGCGGCGTCATCGGCGTCGAGTTCGCCTCCGCGTGGAAGTCCTTCGGGGCCGACGTCACGATCGTCGAGGCGCTTCCCCACCTCGTCCCGGTCGAGGACGAGAACAGCTCCAAGCTGCTGGAGCGCTCCTTCCGCAAGCGCGGCATCAACTTCTCCCTGGGCTCGCGCTTCTCGGGCGTCGAGTACACCGCCGACGGCGTCAAGGTCTCGCTGGAGAACGGCAAGACCTTCGAGGCCGAGGTGCTCCTGGTGGCCGTCGGCCGCGGCCCGGTCTCCCAGGGCCTGGGCTACGAGGAGGCCGGGGTCGCCATGGACCGCGGCTTCGTCCTCGTCGACGAGTACATGCAGACCAACGTGCCGACCATCTCGGCCGTCGGTGACCTGGTCCCGACGCTCCAGCTCGCCCACGTCGGCTTCGCCGAGGGCATGCTGGTGGCCGAGCGGCTGGCCGGCCAGAACCCCGTTCCGATCGACTACGACGGCGTGCCCCGGGTGACGTACTGCCACCCCGAGGTCGCCTCCGTCGGCATCACCGAGGCCAAGGCCAAGGAGCTGTACGGTGCGGACAAGGTCGTCGCCCTGAAGTACAACCTCGCGGGCAACGGCAAGAGCAAGATCCTCAAGACCGCGGGCGAGATCAAGCTCGTCCAGGTCCGCGACGGTGCTGTCGTCGGCGTCCACATGGTCGGTGACCGCATGGGTGAGCAGGTCGGCGAGGCTCAGCTGATCTACAACTGGGAGGCGCTGCCGGCCGAGGTCGCGCAGCTCGTCCACGCCCACCCCACCCAGAACGAGGCGCTCGGCGAGGCCCACCTGGCACTTGCCGGCAAGCCGCTGCACTCCCACGACTAGTAGTCCGAGCGCGCGACCCATTCCGCACAGATCGTTAAGGAGCAACCGAACACCATGGCGGTATCCGTAACCCTGCCGGCGCTCGGCGAGAGCGTGACCGAGGGCACCGTCACCCGCTGGCTCAAGGCCGAAGGTGAGCGCGTCGAGGCCGACGAGCCGCTGCTCGAGGTCTCGACCGACAAGGTCGACACCGAGATCCCGGCGCCCAGCGCCGGTGTGCTGACGTCCATCAAGGTGGCCGAGGACGAGACGGTCGAGGTCGGCGCCGAGCTGGCCGTCATCGACGACGGCGAGGGCGCCCCGGCCGAAGCCCCCGCCCCGGCCGCCGAGCCCGCTCCGGCGGCCCAGGCCGAGCCCG